>DASRKV010000097.1:0-7860 GCA_035648795.1 Opitutaceae bacterium | reverse complement strand
CCGGTGTTGGTTCCCAGATGATCCTTCCACTCGTAGGTCTTGTCCGCGTTGATGGTCAACTCTCCTGCGTTTGCGCCCTAAGTGGTCGTGATCCGAGCCAAGGAACCGTTGGACGCTTCCCCGATCCGGCTGTAATCCCCGGCGATGGCCATCTTCCATCTGCCGACAAGCCAGGACACGTCAGCCTTCCGCTCCTCGGCCGCCTTTTGCGCCGTGTGCCCGTCCGGCGTGGCCACGGTCGGAAGGCTCAACCAGTTCATTTGGATCTTCAACACCAGCGCCTGCTTGTCCGTAACGCCCCATTCAGGAAAGAACTCCTGAAATTCCACCCAATAACCATTGTCATCCATCTTCGTCACCGTTGCCTTGCGGGGCGGAGTCCAGTCATTGGGATTCTTTTAGAGGACGCTTTGGCCGATGGCAGGATGAAAATCCTGGGCCGAAACCATTGAGCCCAGCAGCAGGACCGACAGGAACAGCGCAGCACATTTTTTGATCATAAATATGACCCGCATTTCACCGGGGCGTCATCACCGGCAACTTTCGGACGAATATAATTCCGTCGCCGTGCCTTGTCCAATTTTCGGCCATTTTGTCCGCCACGCTGCCAAAACGCCAATCGGCCAGGAACGAGAAAACCGCTATCCTTTGCGGAATAGCGGTTTCAGAAAATGATGGACTCTACTGGAGTCTATCACAATACGAATGAAACACTGAAACCTGTTCGTTCATTGTTCGGCATTCCCGCCGCGAAACTTGTGCTTGCGCGATCAGTTGCCGTGTATCCTACGCAAGTGATCCGCCTCTATGCCGGGGTATTCCTTTTTCCGGCGGCGTGCGCGCTCGCCGACCTCGTCGGCGACATCGATCGACGAAGCCGATCGGGGCTCGCGCCCTTCCATCGAATTCGGATCACGGCATCGCCGGCGGCCCGCCGCGGGCAACGTCCTGCAATCGCCGGACGCGTTCCACATTGGGCCCGCTTTCGACCAAGCCGAGACTCGCGATCATCTCAGCGATCGGCGTCTGCGGGTCGTTTGACCAGAATATGCCCCCGTCTTCGGGGCGGTAATAGTGGAATCCGACGCGATCGCCGTACTTCCGCCGCAGCGCTTCCCCCTCCTCAAGTTGCGCTTCCCAATGCAGCACCGCGTAGGAAAGGTCGATCTGGTGAACGAGCACCGATTCTTGGGTGATCTGAGCCTCGGTTACGCCCAGCGGATTGAATACGGCGGCGTGGTCTCTGGGCGATGCGCTGACGACATAGTACCGGTGGAGAAGCGCATACATGGCCGGATAAGCGGTCTCCGGTGATGCCGAAGGAAGCGCAACGATCTCGGCCTGCTGTCGGGCCAGCGCCTCCCAGCCATCCGGATACAGCATGTCGAAGCAGATTTGGATTCCGATCCGTCCGAAATCACACTCAAAGACCGGAAAATCGCCGCCCGGCGTGGTTCCGTTCTCAAGGACGTTGCATCCCTGAGGCGCGACCGGATGAACCTTCCGGTAGATTCCGACCAGGCGGCCCGCGCGATCCATGAGCATCGCCGCGTTGCTGTAATGTACCGTTGGATACGTATCGGCCAAATACAGCGGGACGACCAGGTAGCAGCCGTTCTTTTTCGCGCAACCGGAGACGCGAGGCAGCACCTCGTCCAAGCCGACGCTCATATCCCGCATTGCGGCGCCCGGCCTCCCCAGGAATCCCTCCGGGAGGAGCGCGAGATCGACCCGCCCGCCCGGCGCCTTCTCCGTCATCTCATCCACCAGCCGGTCCATGCGGCTCAGGCGCGCTTCGAGCGATTCGGAGAACACGGCGTAGCCGCTAATGACAGTGCCGAGAGTCACCTTGCGCGGGAGGCCGCTTGTCCGCGGCGGGGGTGGTGACGGCGCCGGCGAGCCGGGCTGCGCAGCAGCGCACGCAGCGGCTGACAAAACGACCCCGATCGTCATCGCAACCAGGACGCGGATGCAGGATGTCCGCATGCGCGAATGCCTGTCGGCACCGGCGGCTTCGCGAGGAACGAGGACCTGGCTTTGATGGGAGGGCATTGTCGAGGGACCCGAGACTTGCGCCGCGGCCAAAGATGACTCAAGGTTGAAATCCGGCCGCGGCCGAAAAGACCGTGCGGGGAGGAAACTCGGCGCAGGGTCTGTTGCCGCTCGGTTCGACTGGCGGACGGACTGATGTCGATATTGTGCTGATTGGCCCCGAGAAAATCCTCACGCCCCGGGCCTATTGCGTGTAACGTACGCTGCGACGTCGTCCGACCGTTGCTCCGACTCCGCGTCGCGCTGAACTCCTGCCCGCAGGTCAACTTGTCCCGCCCCTTCGCCGCTGCCCGTCTCTTAACCACGCATGATCCGAAGCCTCCCCTGCGGCGCGCCGGTCGTCGCGATCCTCGCGATCGAGGACAAGGCAACGATTTTCTCCATTGTCGCCGGCTACCTCCTCATGCTCATGCTCGTGGGGCTCGCTTTCCGGCGGTTCAGCAAGAACACGAGCGATTACTTCCGCGCGGGCGGAAAGGCGACTTGGTGGCTTCTGGGCGGAAGTATGTTCATGCAGAGCTTCAGCGCCTGGACCTTCACAGGAGCCGCCGGGGCCGCATTTCAGGCCGGCTGGAGCCTGTCCGTCATGATGTTCTCGAACGTGCTCATGTTTGTGTCGTTCGCCGCGATCACCGGACCTTGGTTTCGTCAACTCCGGTGTGTGACCGGGGCCGACGTGGTGCGGCTTCGTTTTGGCCCCGCCATGGAACAGTTCATTGCGTACCTCGGAATGTTCATGGGACCGATCTATGGCGGTGTACAGCTCTACGGCCTCGCGATTTTCACGTCGATCCTCCTTGGATTGAATATCAACGCCGCGATCGTCGTGCTCGGATTTGTCGTGCTGTTCTATTCGGCGCTGAGCGGCGCCTGGGCCGTCTTGGCCGCTGATTTCATCAAGGCAGTGGTCCTGATGCCGATATCGGTGTTGCTCGCCGTCCTTTGCCTCAAGGAAGTCGGTGGATTCGGCGGTCTGCTGGCCGCGATCGATCACGCGGGTCTGCACGAAGCATTTTCGCCGCTCAAGTCGCCGGCGGTTGTCTCAACGATGGGCGGCATCAATCCCGGGTGGTTCACGATCCCCTTCTACCTGGCTTGGTACGCCAACAACATCATCAATGCCAATGCGCTGAGCGGCGGTCCGTGCCCTCGGTTCATGTGCGCGAAGGACGGCCGAGAAGCCAGGCGCGCGGCCATGCTTGGCGCCGGCCTCCTCCTCATCGGAATGTTCATCTGGTTTATTCCGCCGATGACCGCGCGACTCCTGATCGCCGACCAGGTCGCAGCCATGCCGCTGGCCAAGCCGGTCGAGGGCGCGTACGCCGCCATCGCCATCCACCTGCTGCCCCCCGCCCTTGTGGGCATTGTCCTGACGGGAATGTGCGCGGCGACGATGAGCACCTTGGACGCGGGCCTGACCTCTCTTGCCGGTAACGTGGCTGAGAACATCTACCCGGCACTTTGCCGCCGTCTGCAGATCGCCCCCTGGCAGGGACGCGCCCGGCTGGTCTTCGCCAAGCTGATCAACCTGTGCTGCGCGTTCGTCATCATTTCGTGCGCCCTGACGATGGCCCACTTCGGCCAGGGCGGCGTTTTCAAAATCCTCGTCGACATCATGGCGACCATCGTGCCCCCGGTCGCGGTCCCGATGGTGCTGGCCCTCTTCCTGCGACGCGTTCCGCCGGTCGTGCCCTTCGTCTCGATCGGCCTGGGCTCCTGCGTCTCGCTTTCGATCTTCCTCGCACCGCTGCTGACCAGCGCCCGGCCATGGGCGTTCCAAAGCCAGGTCGGGGTCGTCGCCGCCGTGACGCTCGCAACTTTCTTCGCGGTGCGCGCCAGCTGTCGCGCCGACGCGGCGACGCTCGCCCGCGAGCAGGAGTTCTTTTCACGGCGAGACCGGCCGGTCGACTTCGCCGCTGAAATCGGGCCGGAAAATGACAGCCGCCAACTGCGCATCGTCGGCGCCTTCGGCCTGGCCCTCGGACTCGCAATCTTTCTGCTTCTCATCCCGGCCAGCAGTGCCGGCCATTCCGGCAAGATCTGCACCGTGGCGTTTTCCACCGTGATCGTCGGCGGCCTCATGCTCCTCGCCGGCCGGCGGTCAAGCGATCGACCGGTTCCGAGCGGTATTGCCGAATACCGAGTGCCGCCGCAGGATTAGATGAGAACAACGGTTTGCCCGCATGAAATCCGACCTCTCCAGCCTCGCGCAGCAGTACCGGGACGCGCTCTTCGACGACGTAATTCCCTTCTGGGAGCGGAACTCGATCGATCGCGACCACGGCGGCTATTTCACCTGCCTCGCCCGGGACGGATCGGTCTACGACACGGACAAGTTTCTCTGGCTCCAGGCGCGACAGGTGTGGACGTTCTCCACGCTCTACAATCGGCGGGAGAAGCGTGACGCCTGGCTCCAGACCGCGCGTCGGGGTGCGGAGTTTCTCCGGCGGCACGGACGGGACGCGGAAGGTAATTGGTATTTCAGCCTGACGCGCGAGGGTCGACCCCTGGTGCAGCCCTACAACATATTTTCCGACTGCTTTGCCGCGATGGCGTTCAGCCAGTATGCGCTCGCCGCGGGCGACGAGGAGGCACGCGGGATCGCCGGCGAGACGTGGGAGAATATTCTCCGCCGAAAATCGAATCCGAAAGGCCGATACAACAAGGCGGTCGCCGCCACGCGACCGATGATCTCCCTCGCTCTGCCGATGATTCTGGCGAATCTCACCCTCGAGTTGGAATGGATGTTGGAGCCGGAGGCGGTCGCCCAGGCGATCGATGACTGCGTGCGCGAGGTCTTCACGCTTTTTCTGGACGAAGAGAGCCACTTGCTCCGCGAAAACGTCGCACCCGACGGAAGGAAGCTCGATTGTTTTGAGGGCCGGGTGATCAACCCCGGCCATGGCATTGAGGCCATGTGGTTCATGCTCGATATTGCCGAACGAAAGTCCGACCAGGCTCTGGCGCAGAAGGCTGTCGCGGTGGTGCTGCGTACCCTTGAGGTCGGCTGGGACCAGGTGCGCGGCGGCATTTTCTATTTTCTCGACGCCGCCGGGCGCCCTCCGCAACAGCTCGAATGGGACCAGAAGCTCTGGTGGGTGCATATCGAGACCCTGGTCGCCCTCCTTAAGGGCATGCGACTCACCCGGCAGACCGCGTGCTCCGACTGGTTCGAGCGGCTGCACGCCTACACCTGGGAACATTTTCCTGATCCCGAGTTTGGAGAATGGTTCGGATATCTCAACCGCCAGGGCGATGTGCTCCTCCCGTTGAAGGGCGGAAAATGGAAGGGCTGCTTCCATGTCCCGCGCGGTCTTTACCTGTGCATGCGCGAGCTCGAGAAGCTCCAAACGCTCTCCGCCACGGCGCAGGTATCCCCAATCCGATGAACCGCGCCGGTTCAAGCGAGATGGCATTGCCCGCAGGCAAAACCGCGGCTCCTCGGAGCAGAACGAAGAGGCCCGCATGACGACCGTCGCCATCCTTCCACTCGACGACCGCCCGGTTAACTACGACTACCCGCGATACCTCGGGCGCGCCGCGGGCATGGAGGTCCTCGTTCCTCCGCGTGACTGGCTCGGGAATCCATGGCGCGCGAGCCGCCACGCTGAGTTGATCGAATGGCTGGGAAAGGTCGCTCCGATTGCCGACGGGATCATTGTTGCCATCGATACCCTGGCCTACGGGGGATTGATTCCCTCGCGCACGTCTTCGGAACCGGTCGATGCGGTCCTGGCGCGCATGCAGGTCCTGAAGAACCTGAAGGCCGCACACCCGCGGCTGGAGATCCTCGGGTCCAGCGTGCTGCTTCGGATTTGCCGCGCGAATTCGAGCGAGGAGGAAAAACCGTATTGGGCCGAGTTCGGCAGCCGCATGTTTCGGCTGTCCTTCGTCGAGGACAAGGCGGCATCGGGATATGCCGGATTGGACGAGATCGCCGAGCGGGATCGACTGCGGTCGGAAATTCCCGACGAGGTTTACCGCGATTACCGCGCCGGGCGGGCGCGCAACCACGCGGTCAATCGCGCGATGATTGATTGGCTGAGCGACGGCGTTTTCGACTACCTGATCATTCCTCAGGACGACACCGGCGAGTACGGATGGAATATCGCCGAAGCTCGCAGCCTGCAGGCGTTGATCCGCCGGCGCAATCTGGCCGACCGTTCCATCACCTACCCCGGCGCAGACGAAATCGGATGCCTTCTCCTGGCGCGCCTCGCCTGCCGGCGGGCCGGGTTCGCTCCCCGCGTCTGGCCGCGTTATTCGGGAGTGACGGGGCCGTCGATCATCACGGATTACGAGGATCGTCCAATCCACGAACTCATCAAGGCGCACCTGGCGCCGCTTGGCGGCGTCATCGCCGATTCGCCCGACGGAGCCGACCTGAGCCTGTTCATCAATGCTCCGGTTCGAAAGCAGGGCAACGGCGGCAGCCAATGGCTGATCTGGCAGGGACTCGATGCGGTCCGCGCGCGGCTTTCCCCGCCCTATCTCCCGTGGTTCGACGCGTTCACCGCCACCGAGGGGTTTCGAAACACGCGCCGCGAAATGGAATCGCCCCAGCGCAGTCCGGAGGAATTTGTCCGCGCCCTCCTCGTCGCGCTCGCTTCCGCCAAGCCGGTTGCCATGGCGGACGTGGCCTATGTCAATGGCTCCGATCTTATCCTTGGCGAACAATTGCGCCAGCATCCGGCCGTGGCCGGGCTCGCGGCCTATGGAGGCTGGAATACGGCCGGCAACACGCTGGGCGCGGTTCTCGCCCAGGCGGTCATCCGCGTCCTCGCGCTTCGGGAAGATGATCCGCAGGCGCGCGCGGCTGCGCATTTGGAGTTTCTCTTTCTCCGGTTTCTCGACGACGATCTCTATCAGGCCAGCGAACGGACGCGGTGCATACTGGAGGACTTGCCCGCCATGGGAGTGACCCCATCGATGGAGCGCTTGCCGGACAAGGCTGCGGCCGCCGTCGAAGCGCGCATTCGGACAAATCTCGGACAGGCAGCATCCAATCTGCGCAGGCTGTTCATGGCGTCCGGCCTGGCCCGAGATATCAGCGTCAGCCACATTCATCTACCGTGGAACCGTCTGTTCGAGGTTGGCTTCGACGTCGCCGTGGAGCCCGGGGGCCGCATCGATGGGGGCGGCACAGGCGGCCCGGCATCACGGAATTCGACACAGGATTTTCGCCCCAGCACCCCGTGAACCGCACGCGTATCCCATGGATTCGGTCCCGTCTCGCGCACGCCCGGGCGACCGCGCTTGCCGCCGGCCTCGCCTGTTCTCTAAGCACGGCATCCGAGGCTGCGCCAGGCGAAAGTCCCGGGAAAATCTACCAGCTCCCAGCTTCTAGAGTAACACTGTGGCGTCCCGGCGTGCCTGGCGGCATCCCGGCCTACACGACGATTTATGCGACGATCCAGGCGTCCGCGTTCGCGAACGGATCAGCCGACGCGCGTGCGGCGATCCAGGGCGCCTTGAACGCGGCGGGCGAAGTGGCGCGCGATGGCAATGGGAGGGTCGTCGCGCTGTCGGCTGGCTCGTTCCCGATCTCGGGCGCCTTGTTCCTGCCCAGTCGCGTCGTCCTGCGCGGCTCTGGCCCCGACTCGACCCGCCTCATCGCAACGGGGAACACCCACCCGCTGATCGTCATCGGCGGCTCGCTCTTCCCGCGTCCGGGAAGCGGCGACATGCACGCAACACGGACTGCCACCGTGGCCGCCGCGGTGCAGATTGACGCGCGCGCGGACCTCACAACGGATCTCATCGCGACCGGCGACAAGGGCTCGTACTCGGTCCGTGTGGCGAACCCCG
>DASRKV010000096.1:0-3805 GCA_035648795.1 Opitutaceae bacterium | reverse complement strand
TGGGCCGTGTGGCACTGGCGCGAGGAGGTTGCGCTGCGGCTCGACCAGCCGCCGTTCAAGATCACCAGCAATGACTTTCTGCTCGAGATCGCCTCGCGCGCCGACGCCGGACTCCCGGAGGAGGCCATCCTCGCGGTGGATTTGGGCCGCCGCCATCCCCGCCTCATCACCAGCCTGACGGAGGCCGTCCGCACCGGCCTCGCCAAGAATCCGGCCACGCTCCCGCACCGTCATCGCGGTCGCATGCCGGGCTTTCTGCCCCTCAACGCCAGCGAGCTGGCGCTCCAGGACCGCCTCAAGGCCGATCGCGACCGCATCGCGCAACTGCTCAATCTTGATCCTACGCTGATCGCCAACCGATCCCAGCTCGCCCAAATCGCGCGCGAACCGGACCGGCTCGATGGAATCCTGCTGCCCTGGCAGGCCGATCTGCTCCGGAACGAGCCGGCGCTCAAGGATCCCGGCGACGGTCCGGAGTAGCCGGATTGCCGCCCGGCGTGACGATCGAGCAGCGCGAGCCTGAATCCTGTGTCCGTCGACTCCGCCAACATCGCGCGTCATCTGCCCTTGATGGCCGCGCGCCAGCCCGGTCATCCCGCGGTGAAGATTCCGCGCGGGCGGACCTCCACGGGCCGCATCGATTATCTGACGTTGACCTTTGCCGAACTCGATTCGGAGGTCGATGCGTGGTGCGCGTACCTCACTGGCCGCGGCGTGCGACCGGGGGACCGGACGCTCGTCATGGTCCGGCAGGGCCTGCCGCTGATCGCCGCGGCATTCGCGCTGTTCAAGCTCGGCGCCGTTCCAGTGTTGATCGATCCGGGCATGGGGCTGCGCAATTTTCTCGCCTGCGTGGCGCGGTCGCATCCTCGCGTCCTGCTCGGCATCCCGTTCGCCCGGTTGGTCAGCCGCGTGTTCTGGCCCGCCTTCCGTGCCGTCGAGATTCGCGTACCCGTCGCCGGTTCGATGACCGCCCGACGGACCAAGATCGCGGATCGCGGACGCCGGATACCGGAAAGTGGAACCCGGATGTCGGATGACGGAAAGATAGAGAGTCTTTCCAGTTTCCGATTTCCGGTTTCCCCTATCGAGCCCACCGATCTTGCGGCGGTGCTTTTCACGAGCGGCTCGACCGGTGCGCCCAAGGGTGTGTGCTACGAACACGGCATGTTCGACGCGCAGGTGCGGCTGGTGCGCGAGACCTATGCCATTGAACCCGGCGAAATCGACCTGCCGCTGCTCCCCGTTTTCGCTCTCTTTGGTCCGGCGCTCGGCCTGACGACGGTCGTGCCCGAACTTGATCCCAGCCGGCCCGCCGCGGTCGATCCGGAGAAGATCGTCTCTGCCATCCGCCAGGAAGGCGTCACCAACTCATTCGGTTCACCCACGCTGTGGCGCAAGGTGGCGGATTTCTGCCTCGCCCGCCGTCTCACGCTGCCGAGTCTACGCCGCGTCCTGTGTGCCGGGGCGCCGGTGCCGGCGTCGTTGTGGGCCGACGCGCGGCGTTTTGTCACCGGGGGCAGACTCTACAGTCCATACGGCGCCACCGAGGTCTTGCCGGTCAGTTCGATCTCGGCCGACGAGATCGACGTCGCTTCTGTCCGCGGAGCGTGCGTCGGCAGGGTTCTGCCGGAAAACCGGGTGAAGATCATCGCCATCGAAGACGGGCCCGTCGCCATGCTCGCGCACGCCCACGAGCTGCCCCCCGGCGAAATCGGCGAGATTATTGTCACGGGTCCGACGGTCACCCGCGAATACGACCAGCTGCCGGAAGCCACGCGCCGGGCCAAGATACCGGATACCGGATACCGGAAAGCAGAAAGTGAAGTCCGCAATCCGGAGAGTAAAGACCGAGAAGCTGGAGATCTCTCCGGTATCCGGTACCCGCTTTCCGGTATCACCACGGTCTGGCACCGGATGGGAGACGCCGGTTATCTTGACGCTGACGGCCGGCTCTGGTTCTGCGGGCGCGTCGCTGAACGCGTGGAGGCGGTGGATGGACCGATGTTCACGGAACCATGCGAACAGGTTTTTCGCGCCCATCCGCAGGTGGCCCGCTGTGCGCTGATCGGCCTCGGTGGTCGGGGCCGGCAATTTCCCGCTGTCGTGATCGAGACAAAGCCCGGTGTTCCGCTGCGCTCCTTCGCCAGCCGGCAGGAGCTGGCCAACTCCCTCCGCCAGCTCGCTCTCCAGCATCCGCATACGGCTGCGATCCGCCGCTTCTACTTTCACCCGCGCCTCCCCGTGGACGTACGCCACAACGCCAAGATCCATCGGCTGGCGCTGACGAAATGGGCCGCGAAAGCGCGAGCCGTAGAAGTCTCAAGTAACAAGTGACAAGTGACATCAGGAATACTAACGCTGTACCGCCTTGGCGCTTGATACTTGTGACTTGAAACTTGGTTCGGCACTCATCACCGGCGGCACCGGCTTCCTTGGCTGCCACCTGGTGGACCGGCTGCTCGCGCAGGGTCGCGCCGTCACCGTCCTCGCGCGCCGGCCGGCACCGGACCTCGTCGCGCGGGGAGTCCGGGTGATCACCGCTGATCTGGCTGACGACGAGGCAGTGCGTTCGGCCTGTCGCGGGATCGAGACCGTCTTCCACATTGCTGCCAAGGTCGGCGTCTGGGGACCCTATCGTGATTTCCATCGGGCCAACGTGCTCGGGACGCGCGCCGTTCTCGCCGGCTGCCGCGCCCACGGAGTGCACCGGCTGGTCTACACCAGCACCCCCAGCGTCGTATACAACGGCCGCGATCTCGCCGGTGCCGACGAATCGCTGCCTCTTACCTCACGGTGCCCGGCCGCCTATCCGCTCACCAAGGCGATCGCCGAGCGCGAAGTACTGGCCGCCAACTCGCCGGGATTGCAGACCGTCGCCCTCCGCCCGCACCTGATCTGGGGTGTGAACGATCCGCACTTGATTCCGCGCGTCATCGCGCAGGCCCGCGCCGGCCGCCTCCGCATCGTTGGGACCGGTCGCAACCGCGTCGACATGGTCCACATCCACAACGCGGTCGACGCGCATCTTTTGGCCGAGAAGGCACTTGGCGGGTTTCAAGTCTCAAGGACCAAGCTCCAAGAACTTCCGATCGCCGGCGGCCGATGTCATTTAATAGATGACGTCGAGGCCTCGCCGCTCCCCGCCGCCGGCCGCGCCTATTTCATCACCAACGGCGAGCCGGTCGTGCTCTGGGACTGGATCAACGATCTGCTGCGCGCGCTGGATATTCCGCCGGTGACGATACGCCTGCCACCGAGTGCCGCGACGGTGATCGGCGCTGCCTGCGAGGCACTGTGGCGGTTGCTGCCCCTGTCGGGCGAGCCCCCCATGACGCGCTTCGTCGCCACGGAACTCGCCACCGATCACTGGTTCGATATCACCGCCGCGCGCCGCGACCTCGGCTACGCGCCGCGCGTGTCGATGGCGGAAGGCACCGCGGAGCTGATCGACCATCTGCGCAACACCGCGGCACGGTAGGGATGGGTCGCCGAACCCCGCCACGGCTCTATTTGGCGAACAGCTCGCTCAGAACGTCGAGCACGGCATCGGCCGCCGTCGCGTCCAGTTGACCGAGCCGTTTCACGAGCCGCGTCTTGTCAACGGTGCGAAGCTGGTCAAGCACGACCTGGCCGGATTTTCCTTCAAACTGGCACGGCACTCGGGTGGGGTAGTCGCGTCCTTTGGTGGTCATCGGCGCGATGATGGTCGTGGCGATGTGAGCGTTCATCTCGTCCGGCGAAATGATCAGGCACGGATGCGTCTTTTGGATTTTCCGACCAACCGTCGGATCCAGCGCCACCA
>DASRKV010000095.1:0-13271 GCA_035648795.1 Opitutaceae bacterium | reverse complement strand
GCACAGCATTGTGGGGCGGGGTCGCCGAACCCCGCCGCACTTGCTCCGCATTGGAGGCGCCATTTGGCAATGCCGCCCTGCCTCAGCGGCGGTCCGCACCACACGAATTCGCCCCTTCCCGGATTCTACTAAGGCTTACATAATGTAGTGGCGGATCGAGGTGGAGCGGCTTGTCCCCAAGACGCATTGGGCGCGTTGGGGACAACGCGCTCCACCAACGTCACTTCATTCCGTAAGATTCAAAAAAAGCTGCCTTCGGAGGAGTATCAACAGGGCGCCGGCCCCGAGGCGACGAGCAGTCGCCAGTTATCGTGGGCGCCGTCCGGCGCCGTGAGGGCGAGCGTCGTTTCGGGCGCGAGGCCGATCTCGGCGTTGTCGGTGATTTCGCGGCCGGTAAGTTCGACGTGGCTGGCGCGAGGATGAAGGATCCAGTGAACGCGTACTCGTGCGGTGGCGCGCGGAGGATAAATCGTGATCGTACGCGCGAGCTGGTCGATGCGCGCAGGAGCATTTTCACCAGCGGCACTGAACGCGACGACGTAGGGCGGAGGCAGCTCGAAGTTTTGGCCGGGGAGGATATTGCCGAAATCGAGGACGCGAAAATGCCAGCGGATCATCTTGCGGGTGAAGATCGCTTCGAGTTCCTCGGAACGAAGCAGGCCTTCCCATGCCTGCACCGCGGCGGGAGAGTTTTCGGCGTAGATCACATTGGCGCCGGCGTAGTCGCCGCAGAATGCACCGTAGCGCTGCAGGGCGCGCGCGATGATCTTGCCGGAGTTCGAAAGCCCGGAGTGTTCGACGTCCCAGGAGGGATCGAGCTGGATGCGACCGCCCATCGGTATGCCGCGGAAATTGGCGGTACCAGGCACGGTCACCTGCGCGGTGCTGGCCGGCGGTACGAAGACGCCGGTGCGGCAGTGATCGTAAGCGAAGACAAGGGCGTGGTCGATGTGGCCGGCCTTGATTTCGTCGACCAGCATCAGACCGGCAATGAGCGGGAAACCGCTGGCGCGGGCCCGATGCGAGTCGAGCTCGTGCGCGACCGCGAACCAGGGCGGAGCGACGCCGGTGCCGGCGAGATCGGTGACGGCGCCAAGGCCGGTGAACCAGCGGCCGGCTTTGTCTTTGCGCGCGGCCCACATGCCCCACTCGAGGCCTTTGGATTTGTCGACGATGCAGAGATGGTTGTCGCTGTCGTCACCGACCGGCGGGGACGCCACGGCGTCGTCGGGAATCGGGACCTGGCGGGGAAACTCGAAGCCGGCGCCATGGATGCCGGGCCGCGAATCGCCGACGTCGTGCTTCGGTGTGGCGTCGGCGTCGACGAAATAGACCGGGACCGACCAAGTCTTGATATTGATGTGGAGCGGACCGCGGGAGGCAAAGTCATCGATCATCGCGCGCGAGTCCGGGTTCGTTGGGGCGGCCGCGGCGATCGGTTGATTCCACGGACTGTCGACGGAGAAGGGGCGCCACGGAGAAGGCGACGCGTCGGCGAGGAGGGTGATGGCAACGAGGGCGAGCAGCCCGGCAAGGAGGCGGCGCGGGGAGAACATGGGATGATGGCGGAAGGAGCCGTGGGTGAGATCGCGGCGATGATCGACCCAAATGGCGCGGCGGGGCAATCCTGACGATATTCGGCACGGGGCGGCCACCGCCGCGCCAAAGCAGCCCGGCAAGCGGTGGCAAGCCGCCAACGAGAAAACTGCGGGTTGGGCCAGCTAGGCCGTCACGTTTTGACTCCGGGCCGTGAACGCCGCGCAGGATCGCCGGATTGCCGGCGAGGGAGCCGTCTGCGCCGCCCCGCCCCCCAGGCGCGATCAAGGGACAGGTTGAAGAACCTATCTTGGGCCGACAAAGCCACCCAATTGTCAGGCGGCCAACAAGGTTTCCAACAACCGCTCGTTCGCCTGTTCGTTTTTCCGGATCACAGCGTAGGTTTCCGGCCGCAACAGGTCGAGCGGATCGGCCGGCCATTCCCCGCAGATATCGATCCCGCGGACATTCCGCGAACGCACCAGCGCGCGAAGGATCGGCCGCCGAGGTCGCGGACCCTGGCCACGAGTCCCGCCGATACGATGCGGCCTACTGAATCTTACGGAATGAAATGACGTTGGGAGCGCGTTGTCCCCAACGCGCCCGATGCGTCTTGGGGACAAGCCGCTCCACCTCGATCCGTCACTACATTACGCAAGCCTCGGCAAGTTCAGGATCCCTTGCCGATTCCGTATGCCTGGAAGCCGATCGCCCGCAGGTGCGCGAGATCGAGGAGGTTGCGGCCGTCGAAGAGAAACGCCGGCTTCTGCATCGATGCATGGATCCGCGCGAAGTCCAGGTGCTTGAACTCATCCCACTCGGTCAACAGCACCACGGCGTGCGCCTTGTCGCAGGCTTCGTACACGTCCGCCGCGATCGAAAGCCTCGCGTCCGTCGCGCCCTCGGGCCCCGGATACTCCCGCCGGATGTCCGCCGGATCCACCTTGGGATCGTAGACCGCGAGGCGCGCATGCTCGTCCAGCAGACTGCGGCAGACGGCGATGGCCGCCGACTCGCGGGTATCGTTGGTGTTTTTCTTGAAGGCGAATCCGAGCACCGCGATTTTCTTTTCGGCGACGGTATTGAACAACGCCTTGACGATCCGCGCCGTGAACCGCCTCTTCTGGTAGTCGTTCATCTGCACGACGGATTCCCAATAGGCCGCCACTTCCGCCAGGCCGAAATGCCCGCACAGATAGACGAGGTTCAAAATATCCTTTTGAAAGCAGGATCCGCCGAAGCCGACCGACGCCTGGAGAAACTTCGGCCCGATCCGGCTGTCCCGGCCGATCACCCGCGCGACCTCATCGACGTCCGCGCCCGTCGCTTCGCAGACGGCGGAAATCGAATTGATCGACGCGATGCGCTGGGCGAGGAAGGCATTGGCCACCAGTTTTGACAACTCGGACGACCAGAGGCTGGTCGTGATGATCCGGTCGCGCGGGACCCAGGAAGCATAGATGTCGACCAGCGTCTTGACGGCCGCATCGCCCTCGGGCGAGCGCTCGCCGCCGATCAAGACGCGATCGGGTTTCTGCAGGTCGCCGATCGCGGTGCCCTCGGCCAGGAACTCCGGGTTGGACAGCACCTGGAAGCGGAACCCGCGCGTATTGGCCGCCAGAATCGCCAGGATCGACTCCGCGGTTTTGACCGGAATCGTCGACTTTTCGACGATGATTTTTGGCCCGTTGGCGTGTTCCGCGATGGTTCGCGCCACGGATTCGACATAGCTGAGATCCGCCGCCCGGCCCGCGCCCAGGCCGTAGTTTTTCGTCGGAGTGTTGACGCAGACAAAGATCATATCAGCCCGCCGGATGGCCCCAGCGATATCCGTCGAAAAAGTGAGGTTGCGCCCGCGCACCTCGCGGATGACCTCCTCCAACCCCGGCTCGTAGACGGGCAGATTGTCGGAATTCCAGGCGGCGATGCGCGCCGCATTCATGTCGACGACGGTGGCGACAACGTTCGAACAACGCTGCGCAATCGTCGCCATCGTCGTGCCGCCGACATAACCTGCACCGATACAACAGATATTCATAACGGGGGATTTCTGACGAAGGTGGCGGCTTGTCCGCCATAATCCAAGACGGATTTTCGCCTTTGGGCCATGCCGGGGCGCCCCTCGGTTTTCTGCCACCTCACGGGCGAATCCCCGGGCCACGTGGCATCGGCGTCCCGCCCAAGTCCGAAAAGCCCGCCCGCAAAACAAAAGACCCGGGCGGGCGAACATGAAAAAGGCGCGGCTCATCGTCAGCGCCGCGCCTTCGCCTGAACCGCCGATGCGCCGGACTCAGGCCGGAGACGGCGCTGGCGCCGGCGCGTCGCCCGAAAGGCCTTCCGGTGCGGCCTTCTCGGCAGGCTTCCGTCCCGCCGGCAGGTCGACCGCCTTGGCGATCACCGGCGGCGCCACGGGCGAGCGGATATCGCCGAACTCAAGGATTTCGAACACATGCTTGCCCTCGATGGTCTCATATTGCAGCAGCGCCTCGGCGATCTTGTCGAGCGCCGCCCGCTTCGCGATAATGATGCTCTTCGCCCGGCTGTATTGCTCGTCGACGAGCTTGTGGATCTCGGCGTCAATCAACCGCGCCGTATCCTCGCTGAAATTTTCGCTGCGCGAGATTTCGCGCCCCAGGAAAACCGTGTCGTGGTTCTCCCCGTAGGCAATCGGGCCGAGCGGGCTCATGCCCCAGTCGCACACCATGCTGCGGGCCAGCTTGGTGGCCTGGAGAATATCGCTCGACGCACCACTGGTGATATCTCCGAGCACCACTTCCTCGGCGATGCGGCCGCCAAATAGCGTCGCCAGCCGGGCGAGCATCCGGCGCTTCGCGTAATTGTAGACGTCCTTCCGCGGAATGTACATCGTGCTCCCCAGCGAGCGACCCCGCGGAATGATGGTGACCTTGTGCACCGGCAGGTCGCCGTCGTCGACCACAGCGCCGACCAGGGCGTGGCCCGCCTCGTGATACGCCACGATCTTCTTGTCCTCGTCGTCCATGATCCGCCGGCGTTCGCGACCGAACTGCACCTTCTCCCGCGCATCCTCGATGTCGTGCATGTCGACGCGCTTCTTGTTCCGCCGCGCGGCCAGGAGCGCCGACTCGTTGAGCAAGTTGGCGAGTTCCGCGCCGGACAGCCCGGGCGTACCGCGCGCGACCACGCTCAAGTCCACGTCCTCGGCGATCGCGAGCTTGCGGGAATGGACCCGGAGGATCTGCTCGCGGCCCACGAGGTCCGGCAGGTCGATGAAGATCTGGCGGTCGAAGCGGCCCGGCCGCAGCAACGCGCTGTCGAGCACATCGGGGCGGTTCGTCGCCGCAATGATGATCACCCCCTCCGTCGTGTCGAAGCCGTCCATTTCGGCGAGCAGCGAGTTCAGCGTTTGTTCCCGCTCGTCGTTGCCGCCGCCGAGCCCGGCGCCGCGCTGGCGGCCCACCGCGTCGATCTCGTCGATGAAAATCAGACAGGGCGCGTTCTTGCGCCCCTGCTCGAACATGTCCCGCACGCGGCTGGCGCCGACGCCGACAAACATCTCCACAAAATCCGAGCCGCTGATGGAGAAAAACGGCACTTCGGCCTCGCCCGCGATGGCCTTGGCCAGCAGGGTCTTGCCGGTTCCCGGCGGCCCGACCATCAGGACGCCTTTCGGAATGCGTCCGCCGATCTTCTGGAATCGCTTGGGATCCTTGAGAAATTCCACGACCTCCGAGACCTCTTCCTTGGCCTCATCGCAACCCGCAACCTCCGCAAAAGTCACCTTGTCGCGGTCGCGGGTGAGGAGTTTCGCGCGGCTCTTGCCAAAGCTCAGCGCGCCGCGGCCCGCCTGTTTCAGTTGCCGGACAAACAGGAAATAGAGCAACCCGATGACGATGACAAAGGGCAGAATCTGGGTCAGGACCTGCGTGGCGAAATTCGTCGCGGAGACTTCCGTGAAGACCTTGGATTTCTGCAGAATCTCCATGTTGGCATCCGTCAGCCGCCCGGCCGCATGGAAGGACTTGGTCTTCCCGCTGTCGCTCGTGAGAAGCGCATCCTTCAGGTCGCCGGTGATCTCCTCCCAATCGCGACCACCGGACGGATCCGGTCGGATCTTGCCTTCGGCGATCTTGTCCGTCGCCGCGTAATCGACCACCTCCTGGATTTTCAGGGTCGCCGGCGAATTCATCCGCCCGGGGTTGAACTTCAGCACCAAGATCAGGATGGTGATGATCGCCAGCCAGATAAGCCACACTTTCGGCTGAAACCGGTCAGGAGGTAGGTTCTTGAGCGGGCGCCGTTTGGGTTTGTTGTCGTTTTCTGACATTCGATGATTTTGACTCGTTGGATAGCGTGTAGGTTCCAGAGGGATAAGTCAATTGAAGCGCTGGGCTGCCAACCTAACTTCGCCTGCATCACCGCTTCAGCTCGCATCGGCGCGGCGCGACGGCATGCGACCCGGGTGTCGGCGAAGGCGTTCAAACCGCAGCTTGCCGTTCCGGACCACAGCGAATCCATTGCGCCCCAGACTCCTGCGGGTCCTGTGGCCAACCATGGCGGCGCTGAGCAGATCGTCAAATCCCTGCCGCGAGAGCTCTCCGGCCAGCGGTTGGGCCAGCAGCCAGCGGTGAAGCGCCCGGCGGGCGAGCGCACGCGGACGGTTCTTGAGGACGGCGAGGTTCAGCGCGCCGCCCCGTCCCCATGGCCGCAGCTCCGTCACCCAGGCGTCCAACGCGGAATCATCCTCCTCCAGACGTTCGCGGGCCAGCGCCGCGCCCGCCACCACATCGCGTCCCGCTGCCTTTTGCCACGCCGGAAGTACTTGGTGGCGAATGCGGTTTCGGAAATAAGTCCGGCCCGCGTTCGTCCGGTCTTCGCGCCAGGGGATGCGGGATTCGCGGAGCCGCGCCACGACCTCTTCCTTCTTGACCGTCAATAACGGTCGCAGGCGAAGCTGGTTGTCTATCCGCTGCACCGGCCGAGGCGCCGCAAGTCCGGCTGTCCCGCTGCCGCGCGCCAGCCGCATCAGCATGGTTTCGGCAATGTCGTCCTGCTGGTGTCCGAGCCAGAGGGCGCTCGCTCCGATTCGGCGCAACACCCGCTCAAAAAAGGCGAACCGGGCCTCCCGCGCCTCCTCTTCGCTCGAGCCCAGCCGCCGGTTATTCCAGCGGCCCACGCACAGCCGCACGCCCAGACCGCGGCACACCCGCCGGCAGAACCGCTCATCGGCGTCCGCCGCCGGTCCGCGCAGTCGATGATTGAAATGCAGCGCCACCAGCCGGGCCCGGCGATCGGGCCAGTGGGCCCAGAGCAACAGGAGCAGCGCCAGTGAATCGGCGCCGCCCGAAAAGGCCGCCGCCCATCGGCCCCGCGCAGACCGCGTTCGACCGGCGGCCCACGCCAACACCGACGGATGCAGGCGTTCGCGCTGCAGCAATTTTCCCAATTGCGCAGCCCTTTCTCTCCAATCGGCGGGCGACTGCCGTTTCCGTGTCATTCTTCTGTCGGGCCTGCTTGCCCGTTCGACAGGCTCAGGGTCCCGAGCTTGTCGAGGGACAGGCGATTTTTTGGGGTTTCAGTCCCCTGCAAGCTCCGCCGCCGCGGCGCGAGCAAGCAGGCTCCTACAAAGGACTTTCATTGAAAGCTCAAGAACTCCTTGCCGAAATGCTCCACCAGGGCCGCCGGAATGCGGACCCGGCCGTCCGCCTGCAGGTTGTTTTCCATGATCGCCGAAAGCATGCGCGGCACCGCCAGTCCCGAGCCGTTGAGCGTATGCACCAATTCCGGCCGCCCGCTTTCCTTGGAGCGAAAACGGATCTGCGCCCGGCGCGCCTGGAAGGCCTCGAAATTCGAGCAGCTCGACACCTCGAGCCAGCGTTTCTGCCCCGCCGACCAGACTTCGAGATCGTATTTTTTCGCCTGCGCAAATCCGAGGTCGCCACCGCACATCAGCAGCACGCGGTAAGGCAGCTCGAGCTTCTGCAGGAGACCTTCGGCGTGCGCCCGGAGGCTCTCCAACTCATCGTAGCTCCGCGACGGATGAACCCATTTCAACAGCTCGACCTTGTCGAACTGATGGAGGCGGTTGAGCCCGCGGACGTCCTTGCCGTAACTGCCCGCTTCACGCCGGAAACACGGGGTGTAGGCGCAGCGGTAGATGGGCAGGGCGGCCTCATCGAGGATCTCGTCTCGGTAGAAATTTGTGAGGGGCGTCTCGGCGGTGGGAACCAGGTAAAGCTGGTCCTCAACGGTCTGATACATCATTCCTTCCTTGTCGGGGAGCTGCCCGACGGCGGTCGCGCTCGCCGCATTCACCATGATCGGCGGATGGACTTCCTGGTAGCCGGCCTTGCCCGCCTCTTCGAGAAAGAACCGGACGAGCGCGCGCACGAGGCGGGCGCCGTCGCCGACGTAAAACGGGAAACCGGCTCCGGTGACCTTGGCGCCGCGGGCGAAGTCGAACAAGTGGTCGAAGCCCGGAATTTCCCAGTGCGGCCGCGCCTGTTGCGACGCCGCGCCCGTCGCGCCGTGGGTCGCATGCACCACGTTCTGCTCGGCCGTCCGGCCGTCCGGCACGCTGGCATGCGGAATGTTCGGCAGGGTGAGCATCGCCGCGCGCCACTTCGTTTCGGTCTGCGCGAGGTTCGCGTCCCTTTCCTTCACCAGCGTGGACAGTCCCTTCATCTCCTGCACCTTGGCGAGGAATTCCGGTGAACCTTTTCTCAGCGCCGCCATCTCGTTGTTGGCCGACTTCTGTTTCGATCGCAGCGCCTCCACCTCGCCGAGCTGGGTCCGCCACTGCGCGTCGAGCGCCAGCACCTGGTCGAGGTCCAACTCGAGATGTTTCCGGGCAATCGCTGCGCGGACCACGTCAGGGGTTTCGCGGAGGAGTTTTGGATCAAGCATAACGCCGGGAGTGTGGCGGCGCCGCCAGAGGAATAAAGAGCGAAGTTGCGATCTGGGGCTCCGAGGAAACTGCGCTTGCCTGGTGGCCGCGAGCGCCGGCCCCGAGCGGTTCGAGGGGCTGGTGTTCGCAGCGACGCCCCATCCGAGGTTACTTCCCGTCCGGCGCAAAACGCGTTGTGCGGTTTGGGCTGCATATGTCCGGCTGAGTCGCCGGCGGACGCCGGCCGCGACCTATTTATTTCCGGATCCGCTGAAGATGCTTTCAAGCGTTTCGCCGGACCAGTCCTGGCTCAACACCATTTCGTGGTCGCCCGGGCCCAAGGTCACCTTGCGTCTCACGACCTCGGCCTTGCGCGCCGGCGGCTTTCCGTCGGCAGACGGATTGCGGCGGGTGTACGTGATCTCATCGGAACTCCGCCAGACCGGCGCCGCCCGCAGATTGTACTCCCCCGCCTCCTGCACGACCTCGACTTCGCCCGTGGCGATGGTGAGCACGCTCACTTCACCTTCAAAACCGCCGACCAGCGCCTGCTTCTCGTCCGGGCTGAGTTCGAAAAACGTCAGATTCTTTGGCATCTTCTCCTCCGCTCCGCGGGGAATCACCCGCACCAGCGTGGACTGGCGCGCCGGGTCGAGCGCGAACAAATGCTCCCGCTCTACGTCGGCATCTTTGATCGCGACCGGCAGATTCATTTCCGCGGCATTGAACAGAATCCGGCCATCCCGCAGGCAGCGCACCCGGGCGGTATTCGAGAACATCGCTCCCGCCAGTTCCTCGGCGTCATCCTGGACCTTGATCCGGTCATGATCGTCCAGCACACCGCGCCGAACGAGGGTGCCAAGACGGAGTTCGTCCTTGGTGCCGCCCTCCGCCGCCTGAAAATAGACCAGCGCCCGCCGATCAGGAGTCCAATCGGGAAAGGCAGCCGTCCGCTCGGCGACGGTTGTCGAACCAGCGACGTCGATCCGGGCCAACCGCAGACGGCACTCCTTGTCGTTGTCGAGTGCCAGATCCGTCGTGAATGCGACGGCCCGATCCCCCGGTGACACGCGGATGTCTTCGATCTTCTCCAAGCCTTCGTGGAGCACAATACCGGGACGGACTTGTCCGCCGTCGACGCGCGCGGTCAGTAGTTCGTTGATCTCAACCTGCGTGGACTTGAGGTCATTCCACTCCCCGGCGGTCATTTTTCCGCGCAAAACATCTCCGTAACGTTCGCGAAGAAGGACCTTCAAAACGGCCTGCACGTTTTTCTCTCCCAATTCCGCCGTCAGATCTCCCCATTTGCCACCGGCCTCGATTTTCCTCCCGATTTCCGCCGCCCGCGCCGCCATTTCCGCGGCTTGCGCCGGGCCGAGCGCCCGGGCGACGGCCGTCCACCCGTCCGCCGGCTGGGCGCGCGCCACGACGAGTTGCTGCGAATCACCCATCCAGGCGACCTGATAAACGCCGGGCTGCAGAAGCGGTGTGAGCGTGCCCGCCGGATCGCAGAGATGGAGTCCGTCCTTTGCCACCACGGCCGCCCGCGCACCATCAGGCGACCAGACCAGGTGCTTTTCCAGGCACCCTCCCAGCAGCACGAGCACCAGCGCCAGCGGTGCCAAAGCGGCGGTCCGGCATCGCAGTCGAGTGAACGCGGTTCTCACGACAACGTCCGGCGGGACCACGGCGCCGGGGGGTTGGAGGTGGCCTGACCATGGATCAGGGCATCGAGCCGCGCGAACCGCGCATAGACGTCCTTGGCGGTGAGCAGGCGCAAGTCACCCACCGGCGCCTGCACGACGTGATTGGTCGGACTGTTGAGCGGATAAGGTCCGAACAACCGCGGATCCGTCGGTCCGAAGACACCCAGCGTCTTCACCCCGAGCGCCGCCGCGAGATGCAGCGGCCCGCTGTCGTTGCAGATGACCCAATCCGCCCGCCGGACAAGCGCCGCCAGCGAAGCGAGACTCGTGTTGCCGGTGAGGTTAAGAAACTGACCCTCGGGCAGATTCTCGCGGTAGGAAACCAGGTTGTTGCCCGCCCAGATGATCTTTCGGCCGCTGCCGTCCCGCAGCAGCAGGTCGGTCAACTGCCGGAATCCGTTCCACCGCCTTTCGGCCCGCCAGCTATCGGGAAAGATGAGGATTGGTTTCTGCCCGCGGCGACCGTCGGCGAAGCCCAGGCTGAGATCGGCCGGCTCGCGAAAACGCAATTCTCCACGCAATTCCGGCTCCGCCCCCAGCACCGGGCAGAACTGCAGCAGGATGTCGAGCGCATGGCTCTGCTCTCCGCCCGAGGGCAGCGGGATCTTCTGCCGGTAGAAAAATGTGGCTCCTTCGCGTGCATTACTGCGCCCGACTTTGACCCGGGCCCGCGTCCGCCAGATCATCAGGCCGGTGCGCAGCAGACCCTGCATGTCGAACGCATAATCAAACTGCGTTTGCCGCACCTCGCGCATGAGCTTGAGGAATCCGCGCAACCCCTCGCTCCGGCGGAAAACATAGACCCGGTCCACCACTTCGCAGTTGCGGACCAACGGCTCAAAAATGTCCCGCACGACCCAGGAGATCCGCAAATCGGGCCGTTGCGCCTTGAGCGAAGCCGCGACCTGCAGGCCGTGCACGATGTTCCGGAGTGCGGAGGGCTCGATGATGAGCAATTGTGGCATGGCGCGTTGACCGGGACCGCTCACCGCGGACGGCGTTCCAAAGAATTGGCCGGCCCGCGCCAAACGCAAACGAGAATCGTGCGGCCGCCGCGAGTTTCTTGTTTCTGCCGATTGTCCTCCGCAACCTTGTCCATGCAGTCGGACCACGTTCTTCCCAGAGAAGCCGTGGCGCCAAACGGTGGAGCCCGCCGTCCCTGGCGGGCTTTGAACTTTGCCGTCGAAGAACCCGCCGGGACGGCGGGTTCCACCTTGGTCAACTGCATCGTTGGCTAGGTTTCCTGCCGGTCGGGTCGCTGGCCCAGCTCGGTCAGCGCCGCCAGCACCGTGAATGCCTCCAACCAGTCAAGCCGGCCCTCCGGCGCCGTCACCGTGCAATGCCTCGGCGATTCCAGCGGGAACGGCCCAAAGCGCCGCGGCAAAGTCGGCCCGAAGATGGCCAACACCCGGTTGCCGCTCGCCGCCGAAAGGTGCATCGGCCCGTTATCATTGCCCACATACACCGACGGCTGCCGCACGAGCGCGATCATTTCCTTCAGCGGGCAGCCGGTCAGGTTCAGAAAGCGCTCCGGAGGCGGCGCGAAGTCCGGCCGGGCCGGCTGGCCGGCGCACCAGGCGACCCGGCTGTCGGGCACCGCCTCGAAAATCAGTCGGGTCAGCTCGCTGAAGCGCGGCCACTCCTTTTCCGTCCCGCGGCTGTCGGTGACGATGACGAACGAGTGGCGTGGGTCGCCCGCGAAAAATCCCTGCCATGGGAAAACACCCTCCGGTTTCAACACCAGCGGAAACTCCAGCTTCGGTTCGACGCCAGCGGCCCGGGCGAAGGGCAGCAGGATCTCCAGGGCATGATGCGGCCCCTCGCCGCCCGGCCGCTCCACGTGCCGGTTACAAAAAATTCCCGCACCCTCGCGGGCGTCGCGGCGGCCCCATTTTTCCGGCGCGCGCACCGCCGCCGTCATCAAGCCCGAGCGCATCAGTCCTTGCATGTCCCACACGGCGTCAAAGCGCCGCCGGCGCAGCTCGCCGAGCAGTTTCCACAATCCGCGCCAGCCGTCCCGCCGCCGGAAAAGAATGACTTCATGCACGAACGGCGCCGCCTGCACCAGCTCGGCAAAACGGTCGCGTACCACCCAGCTGATCCGCAGGTCGGGCCGCTGCCGCGCGACGGTCTGGACCACCTGCAACCCATGCACGATGTCACCGAGCGAGGATGGCTTGATCACGAGGAGGCTTTTCATCGCGCGGAATCCGCAGGCTTGTGTCCGGCCCGCTTTTGTTCAACTCCATTTCCCCGGAACTCCATGATATTCGCCGCGCCCGAGATCGCCGCCCTGCAATCCAGCCTCACGGCCCGCTGGCACGAAGTTCCTCCCGCCGCCGCCGGCCGGGGGTTCCTCCTGCTGGTCCAGCAGAATCACCTGCGCAATTTCCAGCTCTGGCACGAGGAGGATGTCGCCCGGCGTGACGACCTCGGCTTCGAAGCGGTCTACCGGGCCAAGCGCAACATCGACCGCTTCAACCAGGAGCGGAATAATTACATCGAGGAGATGGACCAGGCCCTGGTCGCCGCGCTACAGCCGCCGGAGTCCGGCTGCCCGCGCAATTCGGAAACGCCGGCCATGATGATCGACCGCCTGTCCATTCTCGCCCTCAAGGAATATCACATGCACGAGGAGACCATCCGGGCTGGCGCCACCACAGAGCACCGCGAGAAATGCGCCGAGAAACTCGCCCGCCTCCGCCGCCAGCGCGCCGATCTCACCACCTGCCTCGATGAACTGCTGGCCGACGTCGTCGCGCGCCGCCGCACCTTCTCCGTCTACTACCAGTTCAAGATGTATAACGATCCTTCGCTGAATCCCCAGCTTTACCGGGATCAGGGTGGGAAGCAGACCGGCACGCGTGAACCCGGCGAGTGAACAGTCCCGTCTGTGGTTGCCCCAATTCTGGCCGACGTGGCTCGGCGTGGGTGTTTTCCGTTTGCTCAACCGGCTGCCGTGGTCGGCGCAGCGCGCGTTCGCCCGCGGCCTCGCCTGGTGCGCCTATTACTTCGTGCCCATCCGGCGTCACGTTGTCCTGGTCAATCTGCGGCTGTGTTTTCCGGAGAAATCCCGGCAGGAAATCCGGGCGCTGGCCCGCGCGCATTACGGCGCGCTGGCGCTGGGGCTCTTTGAGACTTGCGCGGCGTGGTGGACGGACGCC
>DASRKV010000094.1:0-9098 GCA_035648795.1 Opitutaceae bacterium | reverse complement strand
CGGCCGGCGACGGCGCCCAGCCCGTCGTTGCCGTACACCTTCCAGGCATGGCGCATCGCCTCGCGATCCGGCGTGGCGTCGAGCAGACCCGCGAGGGGAAAACGCGCGGTGTGGAAGGGGAGTTCGACGAGGAGTTCGTGGCCGACCAGCCGATAGCGGCGGATGCGCGCGGCCAGCCAGGTCAGAACCGCCCCGGCCGGAGCGATGATGACGATGACAAACATCGGGCGCGGCACGTGGCGATCCCGCAGCATCAGGACGGCCAGCACCACGGTGGCCAGCACGACCAACACGACGGAAAGGAGTGTGGCCAGGCGGACGCGGGCTCCGGCGGGCGCGGGGGCGAACCCGGCATCAGGAAGAAACCGATCCGAGGGCATGGCGCCGGCGCTCAGTTGTAAAGCGTGCCGGTGTTGACGACCGGGTGGACTTCCGCCTCGCCGCAGAGCACGACGAGCAGGTTGCTGACCATGGAGGCCTTGCGTTCCTCGTCGAGGTTGACGACGTGCTTCTCGGCCAGTTCCTTCAACGCCATGTCGACCATGCTGACCGCGCCGTGGACGATTTTCTGGCGCGCGGCGATGATCGCCTCTGCCTGCTGGCGGCGGAGCATGGCCTGCGCGATCTCCGGGGCATAGGCGAGATGCGTCAGCCGGGCTTCTTCGATGTGCACGCCGGCCTTTGTGAGCCGCTGGTGCAACTCCTCGCGGAGCGCCGCGGAGACATCATCGCTGCCGCCGCGCAAGGTAATCTCATTCTGTTCGCCTTCGTCGTACGCGTAACCGCTGGCGAGATGGCGGACGGCGGACTCGCTCTGGACCGCCACGTAGTTCTCGTAATTGTCGACGTCAAAGCAGGCTTGCGCCGTATCCTGGACCCGCCAGACCACCACGGCGGCGATCTCGATGGGATTGCCGCGTTTGTCGTTTACCTTGAGCTTGTCGCCGTTGAGGTTGCGCGCCCGGAGCGAGATCTTGGTTCGTTTGTTGAACGGATTGGTCCAGAAGAATCCGTTGTTGCGCACGGTGCCTTGGTACGCTCCAAACAGGATCAGCACGGCCGCCTCGTTCGGCTGAAGCGTGAAGAATCCGCAGCTCCCGACGATCGACAGAATGAGCAGGACGCCGGAGGCCCCGAGCAGCCACCCTCCGCTGGGCTGGTAGGCCATGGCGGCGACCACTCCGGCGACGAAGGCCCCAAGCGTGGCAACGTAGAGGGCGACAATCACCAACAGCGACAGCCAGCCGCTGGCTGCGCGCACCGGGAGCTCGTGATTGCGGGTTTCAACCGCAGATTCTGATGTATTCATGGAAGATATTAGAGTGATATCATATTAATATCTCTCCGGGTCAAGCGCGTTTTTCTGGGCCACTCGCCTTTCGCCCCGGGGTGGGAGCGCCGCACCGGCCAGAGGTGTTTCGGGGAAAAAGAAAACGCCGCCCGGGAAAACTCCCGGGCGGCGTCATAGCGAAAAGGGGGTGACTTAGCTCGAAACGTGACCGGAAACCAGCTTGGTCATTTCGAACATGCTGACCTTGGCCTTGCCGTTAAACACGGCCTTCAGCTTGTCATCAGCATTGATCTGGGTCTTTACCTTCTTGTCCTGCAGACCGTTCTTCTTGATGTAATCCCACAGTTTCTTGGTGAGCTCGGTGCGGGGCAGCGGCTTGCTGCCAACAACGGCGGAAAGGACGGCGTCCGGGGTGACCGGGGCCATGAACTTAGCGTTCGGGGTGCGGGCGGGTTTCTTTGCCATAGTAGGGTTCGTCATAGTGGCCTCCCCCCCCAATGCAACGAAATTCTAGAGGGAGATTCCGGGATTCTCAGAGGGGAAAACGGCCGCCCGCCGTCAGCCGGCCGCGCGCGGGGCGGCCGCCGGCCCCGCCGCGCCGCGTTCGTCCACCGACACAAACTGCCGGTAAAGGGCCGCGTAGTGGCCCCGCTGCGACAGCAGCTCCGCGTGCGTGCCGCGCTCGATGATGCGCCCCTGGTCGAGCACCAGCACCAGGTCCGCGTGGCGGATCGTGCTGAGCCGGTGCGCCACGACCAGGCTGGTCCGGCCGCGCAGCAGGGTCACCAGCGCCCGCTGGAGGCGCGCCTCGGTGAGCGCGTCGATCGAGCTGGTCGCCTCGTCCAGGATCAGCAGCCGCGGATCCGCGAGCAGCGCGCGCGCGAAGCAGATCAATTGCTGCTGGCCGGTGGACAGGCCGCTGCCGCGCTCCCCCACCTCCGTCTGCCAGCCGCGCGGCAGCTCCTCCAGCATGTCCAGGCAGTCGAGCTGCCGCGCCGTCTCCCGGATGGCCGCGTCGGTCGTATCCGGACGTCCAATACGGATGTTGTCCAGGACCGAGCCGGTGAAGAGGAAATTCTGCTGGGACACGAGGCCCATCTGCCGGTGCAGCGAGTGGCTCGTCAGCGTCCGGATCTCCCGGCCGTCCATCCGCACCTCGCCCTGCGTGGGCAGGTAGAATTTCGCGGCCAGGTTGATGATCGAGCTCTTGCCGCTCCCGGTGTGACCGACGAGCGCCACCATCCGGCCCGGCTCCGCGAGGAAGTCGATCTCGTGCAGGACGGGACGGGCGGGGTCATAGCCGAAGGTAACCTGGCGGAATTCGAGGCGCATGCCGCGCGCCGGCGCCGGCGCCACCCGCGGGTCGGGCAGCGCCACCGCGTCCGGCGCGTCCTCCCAATCGGGCGGGGTGTCGAGCAGCCGGAAAATGCGTTCGGCGCCGGCCATCGCGATCAGCGCCTGGTTGTACTGGTTGCCGATGACCGCGATCGGCGAAAAGAAGAGGTTCGCGAGGAAGAAGAACTGGATGAGGCTGGCGATCTCCATCTCGTGGTGGAAGGTGCGCCAGCCTCCGAGCAGCAGCAGCACGGCGATGAAGAACTGGCTGTTGAGCTCCAGGATCGGCAGCAGGATCGCCGACGTGCGCGCGAGGGCGACGTTGTAGCGCGCATGGTCCGCAAGCAGCGAGCGGAACAGGCCGGCGTTGGTCGCCTGCCGCACAAACCCCTGCGTCACCCGGATGCCGCCGACCGACTCGGCGAGCGTCGCCGTCACCCGGCTGAAACTCTCCTGCGAGGCGCGGCTCAGCTGGCTGAGCTGGAAGCGGAAGCGCCGGTTGACCGTCCAGATCACCGGCGCCATGGCCAGGACGACGAGGAAGAGCGACCAGTCGCAGAACAGCATGGCCACCGCCGCGAACACCATCTGGCCGAACTGGATGAGGCTGACAAAGAACACGTCCTGGATGCCGACGCGCACCGCTTCGACGTCGGAGGTCACGCGGCTGATGATGCGGCCGAGCTTCACGCGATGAAAAAAACTCATCGGCATCCGCTGGACGTGCGTGAAGATCGCCGCGCGCAGCGCATTGACGGCGTATTCGCCGAGCTCGAGCGCGTACCGCTGGCGGAAATGAAACATGAAGTCCGTCCAGATCGCCAGCAGTCCGTAGCCGGCCAGCGCCCACGCGAGGACGTGCAGATCATGGCGCGCCGCCGGGCCGGCGATGATGGCGCCCATCGCCCAGACGAGCGCCGGCAGTTGGATCGCCCGCACCGTGGACAACGCCACCATGATCCAGAACTTCCGGCGCTGCGGGCGCGTAAAGCCGATGAGGCGGCGGATCAACCCCCACTCGAGGGGCTTGAACTGCGCCTCGTCCTCGTCGTCGGTCTGCTGGGGGGCGACCGTCAGGAGATCGAGCTTGGCAGCCGGCCGGCTCATACGGCCGCTCCTTTCGCCGCCAGTTGCTGCAGTTCCCGGTCGTCCACCAACTGCAGGCTGGCGGCGTGCAGATAGGGGCCCGGCACCCGCATCAATGCCGCGTGCGTCCCGCGCTGCACGATGCGGCCGTCATCCATGACCACGATGAAGTCCGCCCGGCGCAACGTGCTGAGACGGTGCGCCACGATGAAGGTGGTGCGACCGGCGATCGCCTGGTCGAGCGCCGTAAAAATCTCCTGCTCCGTCTGCGAATCGATGGAAGCAGTCGGATCGTCGAGCAGCAGGATGGCGGGTTCGAGGAGGATCGCGCGCGCCAGGGCCAGCCGTTGCCGCTGGCCGCCGGAGAGCGTCACCCCGCTCTCGCCGAGCACGGTGTCGTAGCCGTGGGCCAGTTGGAGAATGAAGTCGTGGGCGGCGGCGATCTTCGCGGCTTTCTGAATCTGCTCCCGCGTGGCCTGCGGATGGCCGAACGCGATGTTCGCCGCCACCGTGTGGCTGAAGAGAAAACTCTCCTGAAACACCAGGCCGATGTGGCGGCGCAGGTCGTCGAGATCGAGGTCGCGGGCATCGATCCCATCGATCAGCACGCGGCCCGCCGTCGGATCATAAAAGCGCGGGATCAGGCTCATGAGCGCGCTCTTCCCGGCGCCCGTGGCGCCGACGATCGCCACACACTGCCCGGGAACCACCTCCAGATCGATCTCGTGCAGGACCGGCTCGGGGACGTGATACGCGAACGACACGCGCTCGAACCGCACCGCGCCATGAAACTGACGCGGGCGCAGCGCTCCGGGCCGGCTCTGGATCTCCACCGGCGCCTCGAGAATCTCAAACACGCGCCGGGCACCGATCAACGACTGCTGCACGCCGTTGACCACGTTGGCCACGTTGTTCACCTGGCCGGAGAACTGCTCGAGCAGTCCGGCAAAGACCACGAGACCCGCGCCGAGCGGCAGGCGGTCCTGCGCGACCAGCCAGCCGCCGTAGCCGAGCAGCACGATCATGTTGACGCGCGTGAGAAAACCGACCGCCGGGCTGAACAAGCTCACGCGCCAGAAGATGCTCTGCTGCTGATCGAGCACGGCGTCGTTGCTGCGGATGAATTTCTCCCGGTCCTCGGCCTCGCGCCCAAAACCCTTCGTCACCGGCATGCCCTGGATGCTTTCGGCGAGGTTCCGCACCATGCAGTCCGCCAGCTCGCGGTTGCGCGCGTATTCCGGCTGGATGCGCCGCGAGAACTGGACGGCGGCGATCCACAACACCGGCGTGGTCGCCAGGCACGCCACGGTGAGGCCCACATGCAGGCTCGCCATGTAGGCGATGTAGACGGTGAGCGAGATCACCATGATGAAGCTCTGGATGAGCACCTGGTCGAGAAACATGCGCACGGCCTGCACATCGCCCGTCACGCGGTTGATGATGGAACCCGTGGAATTGGCGTCGAAGAAACGGAAGCTCAGCCGCTGGAGCTGGTCATAGACGCGGCCGCGCAGGTGCGGCACAATCTCTTGCTGGGTCAGGCGGTTGATGAGAATGCTGTAAACGTAGTTCAGCACCGCGCGGCAGAACGCGAGCCCGAGGATGAAGCCCGCGATCACCGCGAGCGTGCGCACCGGCGGCCAGTCGGCGGGAAACGGGATCCGGAAGCCGCCGGCCGGCAAAGGCGCGCCGGAAACGCGGTGGCGGATGAAATCGATCGCCTGACCGGTGAGATTGAGGCCCGCGAGGCCCATCGTGAGCAGGACCAGTTGCAGGCCAAGCACCTGCCAGCAGCGCCCGCGGTACAGCCACACGAGACCGAACAAGCGACGCATCAGCGCCCAGTTGGTCGGGGATGCGCCCGGCCCGGGCGGCCCGGTTGGCAGGATCGGCGGGGCCATCGGCTTACCTCCGGGCGGACCGGCCAGGGAGGGGGCGGGCCGCGCTTCGCGGGCGCCGCCGCCAGCCCGACGGAATTTTATCACCAGGTTTCATGCGTCAGGCGATTTTCGGTGCCAATCGTCCCTTGTTCCAAGTGAAAAGTCTGCCCGGAACGCCGCCGCCATCGGAGCCGGCGTAACACCATGGGGCGCAATGGCCAGCGAATTAAACGGGGCGGCGAGCCCAAGCGGCAGGTTGACCGCGCCCGCTCCTCCGTTCGCCGCGCGAGCATTTTTCATCGCTTCGCCCGCCCCGACCCTTTGAATACCCGGCATGACCGCCCACGACACGGACGACGGCCTCCGCTCCCACGGGGGGTCCATTTTCACCACGGGATCCGCCTTGCTGACCAATTCTCTGCTCAACAAGGGCACAGCTTTCACCGAGCGTGAGCGCGACGTGCTGGGACTCCGCGGCCTGCTGCCCCCGCGGGTCTTCACGATCGAGGAGCAACTGCGGCGCGTCTACGCCAATTTCCAGCGCAAACCGGATCCGCTCGAAAAGTACATTTTCCTGACGACCCTGCAGAACCGCAACGAAACGCTCTTCTACCGGTTGGTGCAGGAGCATGCGGAAGAGATGATCCCCATCATCTACACGCCGACGGTCGGCCAGGCCTGCCTCGAATACGGCGCCATCTTCCGGCGTTCGCGCGGCCTTTTCCTCAGCATTCGCGAACGCGGCCATATCACGGAAATCCTGCGGCATTGGCCGTATCCGGACGCGCGGATGATCGTCGTCACCGACGGAGAACGCATTCTCGGCCTGGGTGACCTGGGCGCGCTCGGCATGGGCATCCCGGTCGGCAAGCTGTCACTTTACACCGCCTGCGCCGGCCTGCATCCTTATTACTGCCTGCCCATCACGCTCGATGTCGGCACTGATAATACGAGATTGCATGAGGATCCGCTGTACATCGGGATCAACCAAAAGCGCGTGCGGGGCGCCGAGTACGACGCGTTCATCGCCGAGTTCGTCACCGCGGTTCAGCAGGCCTACCCCAAGGCGTTGCTGCAATGGGAGGATTTCGGCAACACCAACGCCTTCCGCCTGCTCCGCCAGTACCGGGACCAGATTTGCAGTTTCAATGACGACATTCAGGGCACGGCTTCGGTCGCCTTGGCCGGCCTCATCGCCGGATTGCGCCTGACCGGCGGAAAGCTGCGCGACCAGAAACTCCTTTTCCTGGGCGCCGGTGAAGCCGGCACCGGCATCGCCGATCTGTTCGTTTCCGCCTTGCTGCAGGAAGGCCTCAGCCTCGCCGAGGCCAAAAGCCGCTGCTGGTTCGTCGATTCGCAGGGCCTGGTGGTCCGCAACCGGCCCGGCCGGCTCGCCGAGCACAAGGAGCCCTATGCGCAGGATCGCCCTCCCCTCGCGACGCTCGCCGAGGCGCTGGAAGCCCATCGTCCCACGGCGCTGATCGGGGTCTCGGGCCAGGCGCACGGATTCACCCGCGAAATTGTCGCCCGGATGGCCGCACTCAACCAGCGCCCGATCATCTTCGCCCTGTCGAATCCCACCTCGAAGGCGGAATGCACCGCGGAAGAAGCGTATCAGTGGTCGGACGGGCGCGCCGTGGTGGCGAGCGGCAGCCCGTTCCCGCCGGTGACGCTCGCCGGCCGCACCTATGTGCCGGGTCAGGGAAACAACGTCTACATCTTCCCGGGGATCGGCCTGGGGGCGCTCGTCTGCGAGGCGGCCAAAATCACGGACGGGATGTTTCTGACCGCCGCCCGCACGCTCGCCGCGCAGGTGGGCGACGACGATCTCGCCCTCGGCCGCGTTTACCCAGCGCTCTCCAAGATCCGCGAAGTGTCCGTCCGGATCGCCACGGCGGTGGCCGATGAGGCGCATCGCGAAGGGCTGGCCCGCCGGCCGCGTCCGGCCGATCTCGAGGCCGACATCCGTGCCCGGATGTTCGTGCCGGAATACCGGGATTACGTTTAAATTTGGACTGGAGAACGAACCATCTTGGGGGTAGGTTTCTTTGCGCTGGGGTGTGAGTACTTAGTCAAGTTTCCGGTTCAGGATCTTCATCCGGAGGCGTCAGACTTGCCCTTCGGGGCAGTTATCCCGCTTGCGGGAGCGCCGATCCATTTGTGCCGCACCCCAGCACCTTTGTTGATTGGTGATCGCCTATCCGCCCGATCAATCTGCCAGAGTGTCCAGGGCGGAATGCAGTAGGTCTTCGAACTCTTTGAAAGCCGAAAGCCGCTGCAGCGGCCTGAAATCGGTGATTCGTTCCGCCACCAACCCGACGGCTTTGGTCGCGTCGAATCTCGCCAGCCGCCGTCCCCGCAGATCACATGCGGTTCGCAATGCTACGCAAAGTATGTTCTTGGGGTCGGCAATCCCCTCAATGGCGCCCAACTTGGGCAAATCCAACGCCATGGTGCCGCGGGGATTTCCCGCCGCCGACCGGATGGCCGGCTCGTCGATAAGCAACCAAGCCTCTGTCATGCGTACGGGCACCACCGGAACCGTCGCCTGATTGGGCGTCGCAATCTCAACCGCCCTACGGATCTCGTCCCGGCGCGTGGCTGTCGGTTCGCGATCGGCATCGCGATGCACGAAGAGCAGGTCGGCCGGGAAGAGCTCAAGCGCACCGCGGACTCGCTCCGTTAGCCCGGCACGCGCTGGCGGCAGCATGCCGGGTTCGGCGAAATTCGGTTCAAACCTGTGCGATCCTTTGATCAGATTGGACCGCCCATTTCAGAATCGGCAGCAACGTCGCGTCCGTGGGTCCCTCAGCGACAAGTGTGAAACGGACATTCATTCATCCGCCACCCGCAAATCACCAAAACCGGGAAGCCAACCCGTGTGCAAATCGGTACGTTCCCGAATGCGGCGCCGCGGTTCCTTCTCAATTGGATGTATCCCCTCCGCCGATTGCCTCAAAGAGGTGGGTGAGAGATAAGCTACCAATTCGCCCATCGCCAGCCTATCGCCCTCCCCTGTCCCTTTGGTTCGCCAAGTGCCAGCAACTCCGCGGAAGACAACCTTTCCGAAAATACGCCCGCCAATCTTGTCCTCCACGGACTTTGCGAGGACGAGGGAATCATCGGGACATTCCCCGACCACCAGGGGAGAATGGGTGTTGACGATTACCTGCCGTAGAGGGTTGTCCGAATCCAGAGAATGCTCGGGGTCAAAAGCGATGTCCTGCAGAAGGCGGATCATCGACCTGATGCCGTCGGGATGAATGCCGTTCTCGGGTTCCTCGAGGCAGAGCACGCCATGCGCCTCCGGATCCATTTCCAGCACGGTGAACGCTAGAAAGCGCAACGTTCCGTCGGACAACGAACGGGCGGCATGCTCCGTGCCCTCGCGATCGGTCAGCATCAGGGTCAGCAGCTCAAGCTTTTCATTACGCTCCACGTCGATACGGCTCACATTGCTCACCAGTTCAGCGAGCCGGTTGGCAATGCGGGCGTAGGTCGCCTCC
>DASRKV010000093.1:0-10985 GCA_035648795.1 Opitutaceae bacterium | reverse complement strand
GAGGTCTCCTGAAGGATACGTTGGGATCGCAAATGGTGAAATGTATGTTTTCGAAGAAAAGGGCGTCGTTGTTGGGTTTAGCCACGTGATACCCACGGTCTTGATCGCGCTCTTTGTTGATCCCGAGCATGCCCGGAGAGGCGTCGGAGCTGCTCTATTCAGCCACGCTGTGGAGTTCATCCGGGCGAGAGGTGAGACACCTACTCCGTTTGAGGCTACATTGACTGCGCTTCCCTTCTATTTAAAGATGGGATGCACAGAGATTCGCCGTAGTTTTGTTGAGAAGAACTCGGTAAATATAGAGACCGTCCTCATGCGTTTACCAGATCGGGCGAACAAGCCGCCAGAGGCAACGCCGGGAGCTGGCGCGCCTCATCTTTAACGTTGATCAAAAATGCCCTTCAAGAGCACGAGATTCATAGGGTGGGCTGACGACGGCAGGCCTCGACTCCCCTATGACCGTATCGTGGAACAACACGCGATTTTGCGCGATACGATTGCTACCACGCTTGCTGGTGATCCGGGTGCCCACCATCACCTATGGGGATTCGTGGCCCTCCAATCGTTCACTTACGTGTTCAATGTCTATAAAGCCATTGGGCTCCTTCTTCCCGAGCACTATCACGAATCTGGAGCAGTGGTACTGCGGCAGATGTGGGAGGTGTCCTTGAATCTCCATTGGATTGAGCGTGATCCAGAGCCGCGCGCACAAGATTTCTGCAATTTTACAGTGATGGAGATGCGGAAGGCAGCCGAGAAGACAGAAGCCCCCCTGTCCTTAAGCGACTTCGACGAAGCGACAGAAAGGTTCCAGTCGAGATTTCGGTTCCGAGATCGGCGGGGCCGCGACCGCACTCACCACAATTTCTCGACCGCAACGGTTCGCGAGCGTGCTGATGAATTGGGTGAACCATGGAACCAAGACTACCAACTGATTTACCATCTGTCCTCGATGCATATCCATGGTGCCCCTGGCGCTGTACTGCACCAACATTTCGTCCATCACTCCAGCTCCCCAGAAACGCGGGAGAAGGATTCGACGGCTCTCATCGCGTATTTATCCATGAAGACGATCGTTGATGACGTTCACTTGCTGGTCAGGCAGAGGTTTGCCGCGGATTCGGAAAAGATCGATGCGGTGTTCGAAAGAGTTCTTGATCCACCACCATCACCATCTGAACCCAAAAAATCCTAACCCGGCACATGCACTGGACGGCGGGATTCCGTCTTGTTTTCATATCGAACTTCGCTGGCCCGCCGCCAGTGATGTGCATCGTCAGGCTGCACACGCTATGCGCGTTCAATACCAACTTTGGCGCCGCCTTTCTTGGACAGGGGGATCTAAAGTTGACATGGGGTGGTCAGGCGGGCGGTGAGGTCCCAACCTGACCACCGATATGACAACTAACGAGACACAGCTCACTCCGACCGTAGCGGCCCCGCAAGGCGTAAAACCACACCGGCTGATCAAGTTGGGCGTCGATGTGCACTGGCGCGAATATGTGGTCGTGCGGCAGATCGACGGAACTTCGCCGCAGCCTCCGCAACGTTTCTCGCCGGAGGGGTTTATCGCGTGGGTGGCCAAACAGGTTAAGTTGGCCGATGAAGTTCACTGCTGCTACGAAGCCGGGCCGTTCGGTTTCGTGCTGCATAAGCGCCTGGTGGCACTGGGCATCAAAAACTACGTCGTGCGGCCGCGCAACTGGGACGAGTATGGCAAGCAGGTGAAGACCGATCGGCGCGACGCCCGGGCGCTGCTCTCCTGTCTGGACCGATATCTTGCCGGCAACCACGAGGCCCTGACGGTGATCCGCGTACCCGCGGACCAAGAGGAGCGCGCGCGCAGTGACACCCGGCAGCGCGCGCAACTGCTGGCCGAGCGCAAGCGCCTGGCCGCGCAGGGGCTGAGCACGGCGCGCTATTACGGCGATGACTTACCAGAGGAGTGGTGGCGGGCGAAGAAGTTCGAGGCCCTGCGCGCGGAACTGCCGGAGTTTCTGGTCACGTTGCTGGAGCGCTGGCAACGGCTGCTGGTTGCGATCAACGAGGAACTCGAGGCGCTCAGCGGCCAGATCGAGTTGGCGCAGACACAGGAGCTGCCCACCGGTCTGGGAGCGCTTACCGCGCAGGTGCTCGACCGCGAGATCGGCGACTGGGAGCGTTTTCACAACCGCCGCCAGGTCGCGAGCTACACCGGCCTGGTGCCATGCGAGGATTCCTCGGGCGAGCGCTGTTTCCGCGGTTCGATCACCAAGCACGGCAATGCGCGCGTGCGGCACATTCTGATCGAGGCGAGTTGGCGGCTGCAACAGTTCCAGCCGGAGTATCGAGCGGTGAAACAGCGCCGTGGCGCCCTCGACCAAGCCAAGGCCAGGAACAACAAGTCGGCAAAGAAAAAGCTCGGCGTCGGCCTGGCCCGGCAGTTCATCGTCGATTGGTGGCGGATCCGCACGGGGCGCACCACCCCGGAGAAACTCGGACTGCAGATGAGCTGGCCGGCCGCTTACGTGCTGCGCGGCAAGGCGCCGCCGCGTGTGGCGGCACCCGTCGCTACGACCGAGCCCGAGGCCGCAGTCTGATCCGAACGTCCGAGCAACCTTCAACCGCCAAGGAACTCGCTCCCTCAAACGACACAATTTCTCCGCTTTTGGAGCGGGCGGGCGCCCGTTCTGACCCCTGGGCTTTGATGCCCGTCCCAAAGTTTGGGCGCCCGCTCGTTCCTCTCTACGACTCGTATTTGTCAACATGCGCTGCCAACACGCGCGGATAGCAGGATGAGCCTCGGAGATTCCGAACCGCTTGCAGAGAGGAACCGCTTCAATTCAACCTTTAATCATGAGGACCGACCTCTGCGGCGCCCGGCGCCACGTCCCTCCCGTTCGCCCGCCCATCGGGACGTCGAGCGCACCCCTTCGTCGGGTGGCTCGTCCGCCTCACCTCCGTTCGGCGGTCCCTCCGGGTACGCCCTGGCCGCACGCCGCAGCCTGATCCCCGCCCGCACCTCACCCACAGAAACTCCCTCCACAAACAAAAACGTATAACACCAAATCAATCCTCAACCACCGCTTGACAAGATTCCCCATAGCAGGGGTCGGGCTGTACATTTCTCCCTTGACGGTCACGGCCGGGCCGCGGCTGAACTTTGCAGGCTGAGAGACAAATGTGAAGCATGATCCCTTCAGCCTTCCCCAAAGCCGAGGCCCTCAGTGCCCGTGCTCGGCGATCGCCGCGGCCTTCGCCGCCTTGGCTTCCTCGACGACCTTGCGCTCGAACTCGGCCGGCATCTCCTCGTAGTGGCTGAACTTCTCGGCGTGCAGGCCGCGACCGCCGGTGAGCGAGCGCACCACCGTGCCGTAATGATGCAGCTCCGCCGCCGGCACCAGGGCTTTGACGACCTGCAGGCGCCCGGCGTTGTCCATGCCGAGAATCTTGCCGCGGCGGCCGGACAGATCGCCGACAATCTTGCCGAGGCAGTCTTCCGGCACCTTGATCTCAACTTCGTGGATCGGCTCGAGCAGGCACGGGCGGCCATTGAGGAACGCTTCCTTGAACGCAAAGTAGCCGGCGATCTGGAAGGCGATGTCCTTCGAGTCGACGGGATGCATCTTGCCGTCGTAGAAATCGATTTTCGTGTCGACCACGCGATACCCGGCAAGAATGCCCTCGGTGCAGGCGGTGTTCACGCCTTTCTCCACCGAGGGCACAAACACCCGGTCCACGTTCTGCCCGCTGAGCGACTCGGTGAAGTCGACCCCGCTGTCGCGCGGCGCCGGTTCGATCCGCATCCACACCTCGGCGAACTGGCCCGCGCCGCCCGTCTGCTTCTTGTGCCGGTATTTCGACTCGGCCTTAGTGCGGATGGTTTCGCGGAAGCGAATGCGCGGCGGGATCATCTCAATGTCGATCTTGTACCGGCGCTTCAACCGTTCGAACAGCACCTCGAGGTGCAGCTCGCCCTGCGCGCCGATGATCGTCTGGTGCAGTTCGCCGTCGACGCGTGACTCGAACGCCGGATCCTCCTCGTGCAAGGCGGCGAGCCCCGCGGCGAGCTTGTCCTCGTCGCCGCGCGAATTGAGCTTCAACGCCGCCTGGGTATACGGCTTCGGATAGCTGACCTTGGGCAGCACGACGTTGTGCCGGGAATCACACAGGGTGTTGCCGGTATGCGTATCCCGGAGTTTCACGGCGGCGCCGATATCCCCGGCGCTGAGCACGTCGACCGGCGTGCGGGCCTTGCCGTTGAGACGGTAAAGCTGGCCGATGCGCTCGCTCACCCGGCGGTCGCTGTTGTATAGGTCCATGCCGGTGCGCACCTCGCCGGAATAAACCCGGAAAATCGAGAGGTCGCCGCTTTGCGGATCCGTGAGGGTCTTGAACGCAAAGGCCACCGGCTCCTTGCCGGTCAGGCTGACCTGGCAGGGCTGCCCGTCCGCATCGGTCGCGTCGGCCGTCGCGCGGTCGACCGGCGACGAGCCAAACCGTCCGATGAAATCAAGCAGCCGCGCCACGCCGACGTTCGTCTCCCCCGACGTGCAGAACAACGGGATGAACACCTGCTTTTGCACCGCGGGATGAATGCCGGTGCGCAAGACCTCCTCGGACAGGCTGCCCTCGTCGAAGAATTTCTGCAGCAAGGTGTCGTCGGACTCCGCGATATGTTCGACCAGCTCCTTGTGGCGCGCCTCCACCTGCGTCCGCCACTCGCCCGACGCCGGCGCCTCCTCGTATTTGCCCGAGTGGTCCGCCGCGTACGTGCAGATTTCGCTGCGCAACACATCCAGCACCTGATTGAAGCCCGGGCCCGGATTCACCGGCACCTGCATCGGGAACACCTGGGTGCCGAACCGCTCGCGGATTTCCTCGAGCAGCAGATCGAAATCGACGTTCTCCTTGTCCAGCGCATTGATGACAATGATCTTCGGGAGGCCGAACTGGGTGGCGTAGTCCCACATCATCTCGGTGCCGACCCCGATGCCATGCGCGGCATTCACCACCACGACTGCGATATCCACGACCCGGAGGGCGTTCAGCGCTTCGCTGCTGAAATCGAGATATCCCGGCGTGTCGAGCACGTTGAGCCGGCGGTTCTGCCATTCGAGACTGAGCGGCGCGGTGTGGATCGAAATCTGGCGCTGTTGTTCGCCGACGTGATAGTCGGACACCGTCGACCCCTGCACGATGCCGCCCATGCGATGGATCACACCACCGCACATGAGCATGGCTTCCGCCAGCATGGTCTTGCCAGAGGTCGCGTGACCGACGATCGCGATGTTGCGAATGTCCGCGGGTTGATAGGATTTCATAGACGAATCGTTGGATTGCGCCCGGGGGTAAGAGGTTGGAATCCGGGGGACAAGTAAGCTCGATAGTGCCGGACCCGCAGGCAAGGGGAAAGTCATATTTTTTCATCGCGGCCGGTTCCTGCTTTCCAGCGTCTGCAGATCGCGCTCCAGGGCGGCCTGTTCCTCCCGGGAGATTTTCCGCCCATCCCGGAACTTGGCGAGCACGCCGATGACATTCAGCGCGAGCATCCGCTCCAGTTCCAGGCCTTCCGTGGTCCGGCCGGCGGCGGCCGCCCTGGCCGACGCGGTCTCGCGTCCGGCGAATGACCAAGCCGGATCGTTCAACGTCTCGTCGAGACCGGTCGGAACCTCGTCGCGCTCGGCGGCGGCAATCGCGCGATCGATCTTCTGGACGCGCTTCTGCAGCCCGGCGATGGTTTCCACCGCTTTCGCCCGGTCCATCGGTCGCTGTCCCTGGACCACCACCCGCGGCAGGTTGACGACCGCGTCCTTTCCCGCGGCCGGAGCGGTCGGAGCCGCGGGGCTCGCGGGTTGGTCGGGCAGCGGGGCCTTGGGTGGATTCGCCTTGGCCGGCTCCGTTTTCGCCTGCGCCGTCCTGGCATCTTCGGCAATCAACCGGCTCATTTCCTCCTTGAGCGTTTCTGCTCCGCCCGCGAACGGCACCAGCAACAATACCACCGGGACAAGACGCCGCCGACCCCCTTTCATCACGCGCACCGCGCCGGAGCCGGTGTTTAACTGGGTGCCCATGCTCACGCGCCATAGTCTGGCACCGGGATCAAAAATCGGCAAATTCCGCTGGTTTTTCTTGGCAATCGGCGCAATTTAAGAGCTTAAAATCATGCAACTTCATCGTTTGCCTCCTCTCCTCATGACCCTGGGCTTTCTTCTCCCGGCCGGCCGGTCGGCGGCGGAACCACCGGCGCACGCCGACCCGGCCAGCGTTTGGGATCTGACGCTGCTCTTCCGGGATGACGCCGCCTGGCGCGCCGCCAAAGACCACGTCGCCGCGGAACTTCCGAAGCTCAAAAGCTACCAGGGCCGCTTGGGGGAAAGCGCCGCGACGCTGCGCGAGGCCATGGATTTCATTTATGGGCTGCGCAAGGACTTTGACCGGATGGCAGTCTACACCTCCCTCAAGCGCGACGTGAACACGCGCGACTCGGCGGCGCTCGAACTCAACCAGGAGGCGGATCTGCTCGGAACGGAGTTTTCCCGTGCCGCCAGCTTCGTGAATCCGGAGTTGCTGGCGGTCGGCGAGACCAAGCTGCGCGGCTTTCTGGATTCCGATCCCGGTCTTGCCCCTTATCGCTTCCCGATCATGGAAGTGCTGCGCGCCGCGCCGCACACCCTCGGCGCCGAGGCCGAAGGCGTGCTCTCCGCCACCGGCTTGATCACCGATTCCCCGGTCTCGGTCTACAGCATTCTTTCCAACGCCGACATTTCCTGGCCGACCATCAAGCTCGCGGACGGCACGGCGGCCCGGCTGGACCAGGCCGGCTACACGAAATGGCGCGCCGTGCCCAGCCGCGCGGACCGGCAGGCGGTGTTTGAAGCGTTCTGGAAGACCTTTCGCGGATATGAACGCACCTTTGGCGTCTCCCTTTATTCCCAGGTCAAGGCGGACTGGTTCAGCGCGAGTGTCCGCAAGTATCCCAGTTGCCTCGCGGCCGCGCTCGCCGGGGACGACATTCCCGAAGCCGTCTACCGGACGCTCGTGGCGGAAACCAACGCCAACCTGCCGACCCTGCACCGCTATTTCAAACTCCGCGGCCGCATGCTCGGCATTTCCGACCTGCACTACTGGGACATTTATCCCCCGATGGTGAAGCTCGACAAATCGTTTCCCCTGGCCGCCGGCGAGCGCCTCGTGCTCGATGCGGTGCAACCGCTGGGTCCCGCTTACGTGGCCCAGTTCGCCGCCAGCCTCGCCGGCCGGTTCACCGATTACTATCCCAAGCCGGGCAAGACCGCCGGGGCCTACGAAAACGGCGCGGCCTTCGACGTGCATCCGTTTGTGTTGATGAACTACAATGATGACTACGAGTCGGTCTCCACCATTGCCCACGAATGGGGTCACGGTTCGCATTCCGTGCTCGCCAACCACGCGCAGCCCTACCCGACTTCGCAATACAGCATCTTCGTCGCCGAAATCGCCTCGACGCTGAACGAGACCCTGCTCCTCGATCACATGCTCAAGGTCGCGGACAACGACGCGGAGAAACTTTACTACCTCGGGTCCGCGCTGGAGAACCTTCGCGCCACGTTTTTCCGTCAGGCGATGTTCGCCGAGTTCGAGCTCGCGATCCATGAGCAGGTGGAGAAAAGCAATTCCCTCTCGGGCGATCAGCTCAGCAAGATCTACGGCGACCTGCTGCGCCGCTATCATGGCGACAGCCAGGGCGTGTTGAAGATCGACGATCTGGTCACCATCGAATGGGCCTATATTCCCCACTTCTACCGCGACTACTACGTCTACCAGTATGCCACCTCGATCGCCGCCTCCCAGGCGTTCGCCGACCGCATCCTCAAGGGCGAACCCGGCGTGGTGGACACTTATCTGGGCATGCTCAAGGCCGGCGGGTCCGATCATCCCTATGAGCTCGTGAAACGCGCCGGGGTGGATCTCGCCACGCCGGCGCCCTATCGCGCGCTCGTCGCCCGGATGAATTCGATCATGGATCAGATCGAGGCCATCCTCGCCAAAGGGAAACAATAGCGCAGTTGTTTCCTGCCGCGGCGGACGTTGGATTGTCAGTCGTGCAAGGTGGCATGGGCATTTTGCCCATATCGGGAGATCTTTCCAGACCACGGGCGAGACGCCCGTGCCACTTTCGAACAGCCTTGCGATCCACCGACAACCGGGAGATCGCGGAGTCAGCCGCCCGTGCTGCCGTCGAGCACCGCGATGTGGCGGCGGATGCCGCGGATCAGGACGTCGACATCCGTTTGATCGAGCCGGCGCAGCACGCACTCCCAACGGTAGGCGAAGCTGCCGGCCGGATCGTAGAGGCAATGCTTGAACAACGTATCGAAGGCCCGGCGATGCCGCCGGTAATCCCCTTGCACGTGCAAAAAACCGGCCTTGAACGCTTCCAGGTACGTCTCGGCAAACTCGCGCGGGTCGGGGGTGCAATCCGCCCGCGCGTTGACCGGCCGGGCATATGCGGGCGCCGCCTCGAGCAGGCTGCGTTGGTAGTCGGAGAACGCTCCGCTGGGGTCGGCCACGACCAACCGGTCCGGCAGGCCGGTGGCCGGATTCTCCATCACCACCTCATCCCCGTCGTCGAAGAGCGCCTGTTTGGTTCTCTCCAGGGCGCGCCCGGCGATCATGTTGGCGGCCGCCGCCCGGCCCAGCAGCCAGGCCAGCCGGTCGGCATAACCGGGTTTGACGTACTTTGACCGCGGCAGCTTATCAGTCGCCAAGCCGTGCAGATAGTCGCGCTCGAAATAGAGCGCCGGAATGAGCCGGCCGGAGACTTCGCGATTGGGTCCGACGTAGCGCTCGCGCGTCCGCTGCAGACTCATTCCGGCGGGCACATTCATGCCGAGCTGCAGGACGCCCAGGCGGCGATCGAGCACGTAATCGGTGTACTCCTCGCTCTCGAGAATCGCCGGCAACAGCGGCTTGCCTTCGTCCAGCCGCTCGCGAATCCCCCATTTTTGAAAGCGGATAAAACGGACCAGCGGCTGCAACGCGCCCCGCGGCTGCAATTCCGCGAGATAGACGCCGCGCCGGCCCCGCACCAGCGGGCGCTCTTTCGAAAGGGATTCGACGATCCGCCCGATGTTGATGTAGTCGAGGGCGCCGTATTCCCGGATGAAGTTGAAGATGAAACCCCGGACGATCGGATCGTACAGGCGCTGGAACTGCTCGTCCGCCGGATCGTCTTCAGCCTCGTCGAAGAGCGGATCGGGAATGAATTCCCCCTCCTCGAACCGGCCGCCCGGCAGCCATTCGACCTGCATGAAGAATTCCGGACTGAGGTCGCGCAGGACGTCCTCGGTGATGGTCTGGTCGCGGCGGGACAAAAGCGTGCTGAGCATGCGGCTGCGCCACACCTCCGTGTCCGGATCGTCCTGTTGAAAGTCCGGCCCAACGGCTTCGCGAAACAGGGCTCGAAGATGGCGGTACGTCTCCCGCAGCTCCGCCACGGACAGGCGCGCGATGTCGAGCGCCTGAAAACTGGCAGGGCCGAAACGCGCCGGATCCGCCGCAAAGAAATCGACCTCCGGATAGCCGATCCGGTTCTGCTGGGAGCTGTAGACAGCGATCTCCCGCATTTGCCGCGCCAGGCTTTCATCATCCAGGTGCTCCAGCCGGGACAACTCGCCGCAGGTCAAATACCGCGAGCCGGTGAATCGATTGTAGTAATAGATCGGCTGTTCATGGATGGCGACCTTCGCAGTCTCGATCAGGCGCCGGATGTCCTCGTGCGACTGCGGCAGCGGACTGATGCGCCAGCACTCGCCGCGCGCCTTGATGGCGTCACGCACCTTCCGATCCATGACGAAAAGGAACTTGATCTCGCGCTTCGAAATGAGCTCCTGCAGCAATTCATCCGCGGCGAACGCCAGCTCCATCTGTTCCGGATCGGGCCGGATCAGGATGCGGTGCGCGTCAAAAATCAGGTCCACCGATCGCGCGTATTCCTCCTCGATCTCCGGCTCCGTCAGGGGCGGCTCGCCCCGGGCGCCGCGCGCCGCGTTCAGGCGGTCGATGAATTCCACCCGTTGGGTCGCATGAATCCCCGGCAGCGTGATCAGCGTCCGCCGATAAGGAAAGACGGTCCCGATACGGGTCCTCTGTTTGCCGGTCGCATCGCATTCGAACGGATGCGGCCCGATGAGTTTAACAGCCATGGTACGATAGGGTATTGGAAAATGGAAGACGCGGCCGCCGTCCGGCGACTTGACCGAAGAATGACCAGATCGGACCGGCAGGCTTCAACTCAAATCGACTCTCCCAAGGCGCGCGTCCGCGGCAGGCCAGACCGTATTGCCGCAACTATCTGGCCGGCGCAGGCGCCAACGCAACGCGGAAACCGAGCGCCTCATAGCGAAACCCCGGTTCATTCGCGTCGCGGAACGGGGAGCGACAGGTCCGGGCCGCGGTCGACCACCCGCCGCCTCGGTTCACGCGAAGTTCGCCCGCAGTGAGGCCGGTATAGTCGGTCACCTGCTCTCCCGGATACGGCCCTTTCCAGTCCAAACACCATTCCCAGACATTTCCGGGCATATCATACAAGCCCCAACCGTTCGGCTGCTTGGCCCCGGCCTCATGCGAGCTGTCGCTGCTGTTGGCGTCATACCCTCCTTAGTCATCTCTCCTTTGACTTCGTAAGCCAGACCGGATGGATCGGTCGTCAGATCGAGCGTGCCGGTGCTCCGCACGAGCGTCACATCCAGTGCGGCAAATTCGTTCTGTTTCACCTCCACTTCGCCGTCCCAGTCGTCGTAACGCGCCAACCGGATATGCACCGGAGAGCGGCCGGGCTTCTGCTCCTTCAGCGTCAAGCGCGACGGTTCCACCGCCACCGCGCCGACCCGCACTTCCGCGCCGGTGGGCTCGGTGCGGACGATGATGCCGCCCCGGATGTCGGCGAGCGGAGCCGCGTGCGGCTGGCCCGACGGTGTCCGCGTCATGGCGACCACCCGCCCACTCCCACGACACCCAGGAAC
>DASRKV010000092.1:0-2601 GCA_035648795.1 Opitutaceae bacterium | reverse complement strand
AGGCGACGAACCAGTTTGCGGGAACCTGGAAGCTCGATTTGCAGGACTCCGATATCGCTCCGTTCATGCCGGATCGTGCGCTGCCTCAATTTACGGCGACGGGGGACGGCCGGTTTGATGCCGACGCTGCGTTCACCCGGGTGCATGCGCTGGGCCGCCTGAGCGCCGCCGCGAGCAACTTGGGCGTTCTCGCGCCCTCGCTGGAGCGCTTCGGAGCGGTGACGCTGGACGCCGGCTTCGACCTGGCCCGAAGCGGGCGGTCCATCCGGGTAGATCGTCTAAGCGTTTCCCTGACCGGAGCCCGGCCGGCGGCCGTTGTGCAATCGCTTCAGCCCTTCGAATTCGACGAACACACCGGCGAGCTGAAGCCGGCGGATCCGGCGGGCGATTGGATGGAGATTTTGCTCCGTGGATTCCCGCTGGCGTGGCTGGCCGGCTCAACGGACGGGATCGCATTGTCCGGCGGTGATGCGACCGGTCAATTCGTCGTCCGGGCGGAGAAAGGACGGTTCGCCGTGCGTTCAAAGGCGCCGCTCACTGCGGCCGAAGTCTCTGTGCAGCGCGCGGGCCGGACGATCGGCCGGAAACTGGACCTGTCGCTTGCTTTGCTCGCCGATTACGGCCCCCAGGGGTGGCAAATGCAGGCGGCTCCGTTGATCGTCGGCAGCGGCGGTCACCGTCTGGGGTCCCTCGAAGCGAAGGCCGCGCGGTCCGCCGCTCCGGACCAGCCGATCGCGATCGCGGGGGCGTGGAACGCTGATCTTCAGGCTCTGGCCTCCGCGGCCGTCATTCCGGATTTTAGCTGGATCGGCGGCCGATCGGCGTCGGGCGATTTTTCCGCAACGGTTGGGACCGCGACAGAATTGGATGCCAAGCTGGCAGTCGTCGGACGCGACGAGCACCACTCCATCACTGCCAGCATGCACGCGGAAGTGGATGACAGCGGCGCGATCTCGTTCCTTGCGCCGGTCAAGGTTGCGTTCGGGCCGAGCGTGTCGGATATGTCGGCCGAGGGACGGTGGATCCGCGACGAGGAGGGGACTCGCCTCTACGTGAAACTGACTGGAGCGAATGTCATCCTGGAGCACCTGCGCCTGCTGGCGGTTCCCTTGGCCGCGGCCGGAGGCGCGCCCCTGGCTGCGACCGGCGGACCGGCGGCGCCGGTCAGGGGTCGAGACCGGATTCCGTTCTGGGGCGACTGGACGGGTCGCGTCACGGTGGCATTTGACCGGTTGAAGGCGGGGGATCTTCTCTTCGACGCCGTCGGCGGCGCTTTCCAGGTGGATCACGGCTCCGTTCGTCTGGAGGGAGGGCGCGGCGGGCTCTCCGCCCAGCGGTTCGCGAACGTGGAAGGATCTCTCTCGTTCGATGCTGCCGCCGAGTTTCCGTACAACCTCAAGGCGACGGCTTCCCTCGACAAAGTCGACGCGGCATCGCTTTTCCCCGCGCCGACCCCCGAGGGGCAGCCGGCCATCGAAGGCCGTTTCTCCGTTGCCGGCACGTTGGTGGGAAACGGGATCAATTTCGATGATCTCGTCGGCCGTACGCATGAGGAGCTCCGGCTGACCAGCACGAATGGGATTGTGCGGGTGCTCAAGACCGACGTGGACGAGGCGATCCCTCAGGAGGCCAAGACGGCGGCAGTCCCGGACGCTCTGGGCCGGATGGGCTCCGCCGTGGGGGCATTTTTCGGGGTCGAGGACTCGGGCGGTTCCGGCAGAAAATCGGTGAGTCCGTCCGCCCAGACGGTCATCGATTTCATCAACCGAATATCCGAGATCGGCTTTGACGAGATTACCATCACGGCCATCCGGGAATCCGACGGCACGATCCGTCTCGTGAACATTGCGATGACCGCTCCGGACGAGCGCCTCACGGGATCCGGGCAGATCACTTTCGTGAAGGGTCTTTCCCTCCGCGCGCAGCCGTTCAGCGTGGACTTGCAGTTCTGGGCGCATGGCGGGATCGCCAAGCTCTTGTCGTCTGCCGGCCTGCTTTCCACCCGAAAAGACGAACTCGGGTATGCGCTGCTCAACCAACCCATTCATCTCGGAGGAACCCTGGAGCACATCGACAAGAGCCGGTGGCACGATCTGCTTGTCAAGGCGGCGGCGCGAAAACCCGAGGCCCCGAAAAAAGATCGCTGAGCCATGCGGTCGGCGCGCCGTTCCGCGGACCATCCGGTGCGGCGTTGTGGGGCGGCGTCCAGCGCCCCCGCCCTCGAGATGATTCACCAGGCCGGATTTGTAGCGGATCGTTGAGAGCACGGCGGCCTTGCGCGACGAGACCACCGCTTGCGCGACCACCGAGTCATCCCGACGAGGCCGCCAGGAGCGCAAACACATGACGCAGCCCTCGATTCATTCCCTCGGCCTTCAGTCCGGCATGTTTTTCGCCGTCGATGATCCGCGATTGCTTGTCGAAGAAACGGTACCTCCGGGAATCAAGTTGCCGGTCGAATTCTTGAATACCTCGTACGATCGGGGGATCGTCGGCTCCGCCTGAGGCTAAAAAGAGCCGGGTGGGGAAGTCTTTGCGTTGGCCCAGGAGTTTGGCCGCCAGGCGGTTTTGCGGGGAGAACCGTGGGGTTATTCGTACAAG
>DASRKV010000091.1:0-5199 GCA_035648795.1 Opitutaceae bacterium | reverse complement strand
TGCCATTGACCGATGTCAAAACAATGGAGGCACGGATCCGCGACAGCGTATCCGGCCGGCGAATCCCATTTTTGCTCGCGGGCCTCTTTGCCGGCGCGGCGCTGGTGCTGGCGGCGGTCGGGATCTACGGTGTGCTCGCCTACAGCGTCGCGCAACGCCGGCGCGAGATCGGCGTGCGCATGGCCTTGGGCGCCCGACCGGAACAGATCCTCCGGCAGTTTTTCGGCCTTGGTGTCCGTCTCCTGGCCATCGGTCTGCCGCTCGGCTTGATCGGTGCCTGGCTGGCGGCCCATGCGATGGCAGGCCTGCTGTTTGGCGTGACTCCGGCAAACCCCTCCGTGCTCGCTGGCACCGCGGTCATCCTCGCTGCCGTCGCTGTGCTGGCGTGCATGCTCCCGGCGCGGCGTGCCGCGCAAGTGGTCCCGATCGACGCGCTGCGCGCGGAGTGATCGTTCGAGTTGAACGTTTACGAATGAAAGGTCCGAGCCAACCTGGTCAGGTCTCGGGCTGGCTGAAATATTACGAACGGCTGCCCGCGAGCCGGCCGAAGAGTTCGAGATACTCGTGCACGTGCTGCTGCGAATCGAAGGTGGCCGCGGCGTACGCGCGAGCCCGGGCGGCCCGGGCCTCCCGCTCCGCCGGGGTGGCGCGGGCCAGTCGCTGGATGGCTTGTTGAAATCCGCCCCGATCGCCGCGCGAAAGCACGAAACCAGTCTCGTCCGGGAGAAAACATTCGCCGATGCCCTGGACGTCATAGACGACGGCTGGAAGGCCATAAGCCTGGGCCTCGATCACAAAGTTCGAAAGCGATTCCGTCCGGGAGGCGTGAACGGCGATGTCCACGGCCAAGTAGAGCGGGGTGGGATCGCGCTGCCATCCGAGGAATTTCACCTGCGAGCCGAGGCGGCGCGCGGCGACGGTGCGCTCGCATGACGCCCGGGTGGTCCCATCGCCTGCCAGCCAGAGCTGCCAGTCCAAGTCCGCCGGAAGATCCGCCGCGAGGTCGACCAACTCCCGTTGATTTTTCCCGGGGCGAAACATGGCGACGCACAGCAGGACGGTCGTGTTCGGGCCGGCACCCCATCGGGCGCGCAGTTCCTCATTTCGCGCCGCACCGGCGGCGACGTGAAAAACGAGGGAATTATGGATGACGGTGATGTTCGCGGCCGGAAGGCGGAGATCGTCGATCAGCGTCTGTTTGGCGGCATGACTATTGGCGACGACGTGCCGCACCCGGCGCAACGAGCGGCGAAAGAGGAAAGGCAGGGGCTTGCCTGTCCGCATCGTGCTGACGACCGCCGGACCGGGACAGTGCTGATGAACAAATCCGGCGTAGCAATTGGCCATGCGGCCCATGCACAGCACGATGTCCGCGGCGGCGGCGGCCACGGTGCGCAGCAGGCGGGGTGCGAACCAGTCGAGATGCAGGTCGAATGGAAGCAGGGAATGATGACAGACGCCGGAAAGTTCACCGGCCAGCGCCCCGCCGGGGCGAAACGTCAGCAGCGTCGTCGGGTGGCCGGCCGCGGCGAAGGCGCGCGCCAGGAGGATCGACTGCCGCTCGGTGCCGCCGCTGCGCAAGTGGTCCTGGAGGACGAGGATTTTCATTGATCCGCCGGCCGGCGCGGCGAAAGTGCTGTTTTCCGCAGATGAGCCGTCATCCTTGGTTGAACCTGCTGGTGCGTTGGACGATTATCGCCGTGGGCGTGGCCCTGAGCGCGTGGATCGTGCCGGGCATCACCTATGACGATGGGGTGACGCTCCTGATCGTCGTGGCTTTGCTCAGCCTCTTCAACGCGATTCTCAAGCCGCTGCTGGTGATCTTCACGCTGCCATTCGTGGTGTTGTCCCTCGGCCTGGGCATCTGGCTGATCAACGCATTCCTGTTTCTCGCCGTGGGGCGGTTGGTGCCCGGATTCCACGTGCGCGATTTTTGGGCCGCCTTGTGGGGCTCGTTGATTGTGAGCCTGACCAACATGGTTCTCAGCGGTCTGCTCCGGACCCGGAACGCGCCGCCGGCGCGACCGCCGCCGCGGTCCAAGCCGGATGATGTGATCGACATTTAAACCGGCGTCGGCGCCGTGTCGCCGATGATCTGGGTCCGGCCCCGATAGCGGCTGGCGACCGGCAGAAAAAGGATCGCGGTGGCGAGCATGACCGCGGCAAAGAAAAAGAAATAGGCCGCGCCGGCCAGCTTCGCGGTGCCATCGGGATTCTGGATGAAGAAGTTGACCGCCGCGGTGAACACGTTGCCGAGGGAGATCGCGCCCAGGTACGTGCACATCACGAGGGATTTCATTTCCTTGGGCGCCTGGGTGTAGGCGAATTCCAGATGCGTGACCGACACCATGATCTCTGCCGCGGTGAGGACCAGGAAAGCCAGGATTTGCCAAAGGATGCTCGGGCGTTCGCCAGCGTCGATGCGCAGCTGAATCGCTCCCACGAGCAGAAACGCCACGACGACGAGAAACAGGCCCAGCCCGATCTTCCGGAGGGGCGTGAGGCGGAAGAACCGGTTCACCGCCGGGTAGACCGCATAGGAGAACAGCGGCAGCATTCCGAGAATGAAGAGGGGATTGACGGTTTGAATCTGCGCGGGAAGCCATTCTACGCCGAACAGTCGCCGGTCCATCTTGGCGGCCTGCAAGATCCACGAGGACGAGTTCTGCTGCCATAGTGCCCAGAACATCGCGACGAACGGCACGAGCGTGAGGAGATTCCAGAGCGCGCCAAGGTTCTCGCGCCGGAAGACCGCCCGGAGATATGGGCCGACTCCAATCGCCGGGACGCGGACGAATTTCCTCCGACCGAGCCAGAAGATCACTGTGGCGATCACCATGAAAAACCCCGGGGTCGCAAAGGCGATTCGCGGGCCAATGTGATCGAGCAGCCATGGAATCAACAGCGTCGAGAACGCGGAACCGAAATTGATGGAGAAATAGAACCAACTGAACACGCGGGTCAGGAGATGCTGGTTCGACGCCCCGAACTGGTCGCCCACGATGGCGCTGACACATGGCTTGATTCCCCCGGCGCCGAGGGCGATCAACGTGAGTCCGAGAGTCAGGCCCAGGCGCGTGTCATCGAGCGCCAGAGCGAAATGTCCGAAGCAGTAGATGAGGGAGAGAAACAGGACGGTCCGGTACTTGCCGATCACCGCATCCGCCAGGAAACCCCCAAGCACCGGGAGAATGTACAGGAAGGCAACAAAGGTGTGAAACCAAGCGTCGGCTTGAGCCGAGTTCATGTGGGCCGGACGCCCCTGGCGATCGAGCAGGTACTGGGTCATGAAAACCACGAGGATGGAACTCATCCCGTAGTAGCTGAACCGTTCGGCCGCTTCGTTGCCGATGATATAGATGATTCCGGGCGGAATCTTGTCCGTCAGCACCGGTGTGGTCCGGTCATCGTGGTTAGCCATGGCGTCGCGAGAATGCGTTTGACCCCGTTCGACGGCAAGGCGACGTTGCGACCACTTCAACCTATTACGCGCTTATGGCTGAAACTCCGGTTTATGATCTGATTGTGATTGGCGGCGGTCCGGCGGGTTACGTGGCGGCGATCCGCGCCGGGCAACTCGGCAGGAAGGTGGCCTGCATTGAACTGGAACGAGCCGGAGGCACCTGCCTCAATTGGGGCTGCATCCCGTCGAAGGCGTTGCTGAAGAGCGCCGAGATGTATCTGAGAATGAAGCAACCGGAGATTTTCGGGCTCGGCGTTCAGGGCGTGTCGTTCGATTTCGCGAAGATCATGCAGCGCTCCCGCAACGTGGCCGACCAGATGGCCAAAGGCGTGGAGTTCCTATTCCGCAAGCACAAGGTGGATTACTTCATCGGTCTTGGGCAGGTCACCGTGCCGGGCATGGTCGAGATCACCGCGGGCGAGCACAAGGGGAAGTTTTTCAAGACACAAAACATCCTGCTCGCCACCGGTTGCAAGGCGCGCCGTCTGCCGGATCTGCCGGTCGATGGCGAGCGCGTTATGACCGCGCGGGAAGCATTGGTGCCGCGGGCCCGGCCACCCCGATCGGTCGCCATCATCGGCGCCGGGGCCATCGGTGTCGAGTTCGCCTATTTTCTCAACGCCTTTGGCAGCAAGGTGACCCTGATCGAGGTGCTGCCGCAGGTGGTGCCGGCCGAGGACGAGGAGGTCGCGCGGGTGCTGCACCGCAGCTTCGAGAAACAGGGCATCGCCATCCACACCGGCACCACGGCGGAGAACATCAAGGTGGGCAAAGACACCGTGAAGCTGGAGCTGGTGAAGGGTGACGAACGCGAGGGACTCGAGGTTGAGACGGTAATCGTGGCGGTCGGCGTGGTTGCCAATCTCGAAGGCGCGCTTTCCCCGAAAGTGAAGCTCGATCTGGATCGCGGCTTCGTGAAGGTGGACGACAACTACCAGACAAATATCAAAGGGATTTATGCGGCTGGCGACATCATTGGTCCGCCCTGGCTGGCGCACGTGGCGATGTTTCGCGCCGTCAATGCGGTGAACGGCATGTTCGGCCACGAGAAACCCCGCCTCGTAAAGAACTCGCCGGGCTGCACCTATTGCCAACCGCAAATCGCGAGCATCGGGTTGACCGAGAAAGCGGCGAAAGAAAAGGGCATCGCCTACAAAGTCGGCAAGTTTCCCTTTGTCGCGTCTGGCAAGGCGGTGGCTGCCGCCGATACCGAGGGTTTTGTGAAGGTGCTGGCCGATTCCGCCACCGGGGAAATCCTCGGCGCGCACATTATCGGCGCCGATGCGACCGAGCTGATTTCAGAATTCAGCCTCGCCATGACATTGGAAGCGACGGTTGACGAGATGCACGCGGCCATTCATCCGCACCCCACGCTCGGTGAAGCGGTGATGGAGGCCGCCGCAGCGGCCCTCGGCGAGGCGATTCACATCTAGCCGCATATTTTCTCGCCTCGGCTGACCCCGCCCCACAACACTGCACCGGCCAGTCCGCCAAGCTGCGCTGCGTTGCAGCCTTCAACCTCGCGGGGCAGGTCACCCGGCGCTCAGGAGGCCACCGACGCGTGCAGGAACGCGGTGAACACGTTGAATCCATGGCTCCGCCGGAAAGCGATCCAGCCGTCATGCCGCAACGCGCAGCGGTGGCTGATATAAAGTCCGAGTCCGCTCCCCCGGTTGAGATGGTCTCCCTGGTGCCCGGGAACGAACAGGGCTTGCCTCAAGCGCACGGAGAACGAA
>DASRKV010000090.1:0-3757 GCA_035648795.1 Opitutaceae bacterium | reverse complement strand
GGCGTTTCCAACAGCACGCTCTTCAAAATCAAGAAGGATGGCAGCGACTATTCGGTCGTCCGCACTTTCGAAGGCCCGCCGCTCGACGCCCGTGTTCCCGACTATGCCCCGATTCCGGGCAGCCGTGGAATGCTTTATGGCGCAGCGTCGAGCGGCGGCCAGAGTTCGGGTATCATCTACAAACTCAGCCGCGACGGCAGCGGATATGCGGTAATCGTTAATCCAACCGAGCCGCTGCAGCCCCGCGGCCTGACGCAGGGCCCCGACGGCAGGCTCTACGCCTTGGTGCGCCAAGGGCTGGTCCGGTTCAACCCGGACGGCAGCGAATGGACTGTGCTCAGAGAAATGAATGGTGGATACTTCCGGCCCTCGCTGGTCGTGGATAACAAAGCACTCTACGGCATGACCACCTCCGGCGGAAAAGGTGGCGGGGTCATCTTCCGCTATGGCCTGTCCGGCGCAGGCGCCGCGTCCGCCGCGCTCAGTGTCGTCGTTCAAGACGTGCCGCCTACGCCGCTCGCGTCTGACTAGAGGCGAACCGACCAGCGCCGGTTTCTAACTCAAATAGAGTAAGACCGCCTGCGCGCCGGACGGTAGACCGGCAAAGGCCGGTCCCTGGAGTTTGGCCCTAACTAGTTTTCTCCCCTCTAGAGGTCACCCGGAACGGGATTTTTCACTCGACAGATATCTAGTTATATGGCTAGATACAGCAATGGGCTACCCAACCAAAGTTCAACTCATCGATCGCAAAGACAGCCAACAGTTCTACATCAACTTCCCCGCGCCCATTGCCCAAGCGATGGACTTCACCAAGGGGGAGGTGGTCGAGTGGACCGTCGCCGATAAGAAGCACCTCATCCTTTCCCGCACGGTGGTGCCACCCGACCCGGTGGATCTGAAAAAAAAACGACCCAGCCCCTGAGCGCAGCGCTGCAACGCCTGCTCACCGGTGCCACCACCACGGCCTGTACCACGCCCGAGTGCGCGCGCCGGCTCTACGGTCATATGCTCGCCAGTCTCATGTCGCCGTGCCGCGCAACGATCTCCAATCTCATCTGCCTGTGTGGCCGTGCCCATCTGGACTGGAGCGCCGACTATCGATTATATGCAAAAGATCGCGTCGATCCCGCGCTGCTGTTTGGGCACGCCTTGCAGGCCATCCACGCCCACTTGCATCCGGAGCAGCCGTTGATCGTAGCGATTGACGACACCTTGGTGCGCAAGTCGGGGACCAAGATTCACGGCGTAGGCTGGAAACGCGACCCGACTGGGCCGCACTTTCAGACCAATTTCGTCCGTGGCCAGCGTTACGTGCAACTCACCGCCGCCTGGCCCGGACCCGACGGTCAGGCGCGCATGATTCCCGTGGACTTCACGCACGCGCCGACTCCACCCAAGCCGCCGAAAAAAGCGCCGGCGGCCCAGTGGCAAGACTACAAGGAAAAGCAAAAACAACAACGGCTCAACGTCGCGGCCCTCGCCCGGATCAAAGCCCTGCGCTCGTCGCTGCCTGACTCCCGCAAACTGGTGATCGCTGGTGATGGCAGCTACACGAACGCCGTCATCCTCAAGGGCCTGCCGGCTAACACCGTGTATATCGGACGTATCCGAAAGGACGTTGTGTTACATGCGCGCCCGGGCTCTGCTCCGGCCACCGGTCGTCCTCCGGTCTACGGCGTGCAGCTCCCCACGCCCGAAGCCCTGCGCACCGATGACACGGTAGCTTGGGAATCGGTCGAAGCGTTTGCTGCCGGCAAACGCCACCCCTTTAGAGTAAAAACTCTCGGCCCGGTCCTGTGGCGCAAGAGCGGGGCCCCCTGCCCGCTGCGCCTCCTCATCGTCGCCCCCATCGGTTATCGGCTGCGCAACGGGTCGCGCCTGCTTTACCGCCAACCCGCCTTTTTGCTCTGCACTGACCCCGACATGCCATTGGAGGAAATGCTCCAAGATTATCTCTGGCGCTGGGGCATCGAAGTGAACTTCCGCGACGAGAAGACGTTGCTTGGCACCGGCCACGCCCAGGTCCGCACCGTCGCTTCCACCCACAATCAACCGGCGGTCACCGTTGCCGCATACTCGTTTTTGTGGCTCGCAGCACTGCAACTGGCCGAATCCGGCCATCTGCCCCAGCACCTGCTGCCGCCAAAGTGGCGCCCCACCAAGACCGGCGAGGCGGCACCCTTGCACACCGGCGAACTCTTGCGCGCCTTGCGCTGCGAACTGTGGGCTCCCCAACTCAGCCCCGAGAGTTTCTCCCACTTCACGTCACCCGTACCGGCTGACGACAACGCCCAGAAACCCGAACCCAGCCTGCCTCACCTCTTGTTTGCCGCCGCGTAAACGCTGCCGCGCAGCATGCTCAACCTATGTCTTCAGGGCCAAACTCCAGAGACCGGCAAAGGCCGGTCCCGGCACCTGACGGTGAGCGAGACCTCGTACCATGGATCGCGAGGGCCGTGTCTACGACGGCGGAGCGGCCCGCCCAAGCCAGTGCCGCCAAATTATCACCATGGCGGCGGTGTCGAGCTGGCAGGCTGGCCCTGGTGAGGCAGCCCCTGCTCCGTTGCTCAGGTAACCATCTTCGTCTTCTTCAAGACGATGGCTCCGGGGGAACATGGCCCGCGTATTCGAGTATGCCTGTGAGATTCGGAGTCCTCCATGTTGGCTAGCGAGCGTAAAACCGTTTCTCGCCGGTAGCGGACGAGACGACCCAGATGGACCGCGGGAAGTGATCCACGTCGCGTCAGGTTGTCTAGGTGTCTGGTGGTGCAGCCGAAGATGGCCGCCAGCTGCTGCTTTGTCAGAACAAGAGGCAGATTGCTTGTGTTGGTGGGCCCAGAGTATTGGGCGGATTTGACAGGAACCGTTTGCCCTCTGTGAGACATGGATTGGATTCCCTGTAAGAACTGTCTCGGTGTTCACCATCGCCGGAAATCTTGCGAATTAGCCTAAAACGGCCCCCACAAAGCGCTTTTCTGGCCAAAAACGTTGGCGCGTGGCTTTAGGATCGCCTCTCCCAGCCGTTAGCCGCCAATAATTCCTGACAAATTCCTGCCAGAATGGGTTCACATCGGTTCCATTCAGTTCCTATTCATGCAAGATCGCGTTATTGATGCAGGATTCTGAAATGCAGGCCCATGGGAAGATTCACTCGTGTTCAGAGCATCAACCCGAATTGTGGCAATAAAAGCCTTGAATGGATTCAAATCCGACGCTCGGCTCCATTTTTTGCCGGAATTGCGCGGACCCGGGACTTCGCCCGGGCCCGGTCCAGATCCGCCGCCGCCGTGAGCCTCCGCACCGAACTTTTCGATTACGCGCTGCCCAGGCGCCTCATCGCGCAAACCCCGGCGGCGCGTCGCGATCAATCGCGCCTGCTCGTCGTCGACCGCCGCGCCCACCGCGTGGCGCACCATGTTTTCACCGATCTGCCGGACTTCCTGCGCGCCGGCGACATTCTCTTCCGCAACAATGCGGCCGTGCTGCCCGCCCGTCTGCTGGCGCAGCGCGCGACCGGTGGCCGGGTCGAGTGCCTCTTGCTGCGTCCCGCGAGGCCTGGCGTCCCGACTGCCGGGCAGACCGACGAATGGTGGTGCCTGCTCCGGCCGGCGCGAACGCTGCCCGCCGGAGCGACCTTTGCGCGTGATGGGGCGTTCTCGGCCGTCGTGCGGGCCCGCGAAGGCGACGGTCTTGCCCGCGTCGCCTTTTCCACCCCGGGCGGCGAATCCATTGTCACGGCCGCCAACCGGTTCGGCGA
>DASRKV010000089.1:0-9632 GCA_035648795.1 Opitutaceae bacterium | reverse complement strand
GGACAATATCGGAAAGCCGCGGCATGGTACGGCGAATTCGAGCGATTCATCTATATCGATGTCGATACCATCGTGCTGGGTTCGTTCGACTTTGTGTACCCATACCTGGCCGAGTACGATTTCGTGACGGGGCATTCCCACCTGGCGGAATGCTGGCGATGGACCTGGAAGCCATCCGCGCGCAGGCAAGCTCTGCTCAGCGCGGACCAATTGGACTACGCGGCCAATACCGGTTTCTTCGCGTCCCGCGCGGGCCTGTTCTCCTTCGGGCAATTGCACTCCGCCAGGGATGCCGCGCTGCGCTTTCGGGCTCACATGGAAATGGGATGCTACGAGCAGGCCTTCTTCAATTTTCTCATTGTCACCTCGGGAAGAAGCTACACGAGCCTGTCCCGCCTCGCCCGGTCCCGCGACGACACGGCCATGCCATGCGAGTGCTGGGCAGGCGAAAGGCGGTGGACGCGCGGACGGAACGGCCAGTGGCGATACAATGGCAGAAAGCGTCCGGTCCTCTTCATCCATTGGGCGGGCTGCTGGTGGCCGACGCGGTTCGACGCCTTCGTGGAGCAAGCGTGTCGCCGGCTGGGTGTGCCCCATCGACGAAGCAGCGTTCGACGCCTGCTCCGCCACCGGCGAATCTGGTGGTTTTTCCGCCACATGGCGGAGGACGGCGGGGCCGAATCCGGGAGCGGACTGAACCCTTAGCGGCGGCCGCCGCCACCACCGAAGCCGCCCGAACAATATCCCGGTTTCCCCCATGAAGACGCTGGGCCGCTCCCGGCCGAACTGGTCCATCCAGAAATCGATGTGTAACTAATTCGATGCGGCAACCGCGCCAAATACCATGCAACCAACGGAACTGTCATCAGGCATGGCCGGCAATCTGGTCGACCGGATTGTCGATCGAGCCCTGGTTGACCGGAAGGGCGCCTATTGGCCGCTGCCGCAAATCCATCGGCAGGCCAACGAGCGGCGGATGGAGTGGTCCCTTGGCTATGGCTCTCCGGGCGTCGTGCTCGCGCTGTTGGAGTATTACGCCGCCTCCGGCGACTCCGCCATCGCGGAACTGATCCACCGGGCGAAAGCCTGGCTCGACAGCCGGGAACAGGCGAAAATATTTGTGCCGGGATTTTTCGTGGGGAGCGCCGGCCTGTGGTATTGGCAGGCGGAAATGGCTCGAGCGTTTCCCGAACTGGCCGCCGAACAAACCGGTCAGGTGGTCACGGCGTTGGAGACCATGGTCACGGCCAGCTCGTGGGAGCGGAGTTCCGGCATTTCGTGCGGGATCTCCGGGACATTGGTGGGAGCGCTCGCCGTGATCCGAGATCGCCGCAGCGATCTTCATCGGCTGCTCAAACCGTGGCTGGATGAATTGGCCAGTTGTGCGCATTTGTCGGCCGCAGGGGTGTTTTGGGATTTTCCCGCCATCACGGTGCGTCCGCCGGTGTCGTTTCTCAACGGCGGCGCGGGGGTTGACTATGCCATGGCGATGGCGTGGGCCTACGCCGGGATCGGCGATGCATCGCTGCTGGCCGGTTCGTTGGATCACGCGGATGGTGCGTACGACGAACACATCAACAATTGGCCGGATTTCGAGAATCAAAGGCTGTTCAAGGATCTGGGCGTCTCGGGTTTGCGAGACCTGATTCGTTCGACCGGCAGGAAATACGTCGCTGCAGCCACCGCGACAAACAACTCACTCGCCTGGGGAAGCGGCACCAGCGGGATCCTGCTCTCCCGCGCCGTTCTCGCAGACACACTCGGTCATCACCCGCTCGCCGGGCACTGCTTGATGGATTGCCGGCGCGCGGTGGAGCGAATCTCCCGGATCTCCGCGGCTGACCTCGCCGCCAGCGACGGTTCATTGGAAAACGGACTGGCGGGTCTGGCGCTGGCATTGCAGACGTATGCCGGAACCGCAGCGGCAAATCGCTTCCCGTTGGAGCGCGGGATCGTCGGGCGGATCACCGCCGAGCTGCAACGCCGACCCGCGCCCGTCGACGAGACGGATGTTTCCCTGCTTTCCGGCGCGAGCGGCGTCGCTTACGCGTTGCTTCGCCTCCGGGCTGAGGTCCCCACGCCTTCGTGTATCGCTCCGGTGCCGTCACGGCCGGCGCCCGTGGGCGACAGCCTTGTAGTCGAGGGTCAACTACACGGGGTTTTGCAGCGGTGTCTTCCCCATACCGCCCGGTTGCTTGGCCCCGCCGCGGGGGCGAGTTTTCCCGTCGCCTGCCTTTCCGCCGTGCAAGCGGCGACCCGGAACTCGCGGCTGGCCCACCCGGATTCCTTGGAGACCAAGGCGGCGAACTATGAACTTGCATTGCATGGCCGACTGCACGCGGTGAGATCGTTCCGTCACCACCTCTTCCGGGAAACTCACAGGAAAATGCTGCTGGCCCGATCGTATGATGCCGGGGCAATCGACAAGATCCTCCTGCACCGGTTCGTGCTCGATGAAGACGTCACCTTGCTCGAACTGGATTTCGATCCCTCCGATCATGGCGCAAGCGTTGCTCCCATGAAAGTGCGGCTGGTGCGCCAGGTCGGCTCCAACGGCATCGTGGATTACCGGCTGTCGGAACTCGGGTTCGCCTTGCTCAGCGGTTTTCGGGCGCCGGCCATCGCGATCGCCGTCGTCTGCGACGTGATCAACCGCATCGCCGCGCCCAACGTCACGCAACGGCAGCTGGCGCAACTCGCCTTGAAGCTGGAATGGTCCTTCCTTTGCGCCGGATATCTCTTTCCGAGGCCGATGGGACGGCTTGCCTCCCTGTTGACCACGAGAAGATACCAACGGATTGCGCACACGTTATTCCCGCCTGGTGCGCACGGAGCGTAGCACCCCTCACCCCGGCAGACCGAACCGGCAGCGCTGCGCGATGACCCAGGCGACGTTTCATAGTCCGGAGGATCTTCGGGACTCCGTGGAGAGCCTCCAACGCGTCCATGGCCGGGACCGCCCGCTGGTCTACTGGATGTTCCTGCTGGTTGCGGGAGCCGCTGCGATCAGCCTGCCGCTGGTCAAAGTAGATCTATCGGTGGGCGGGCAGGGCCAGGTGCGGCCGGCGATCGAGCGCATCTCGGTTTTTCCGGCGGTGGATGGTTACATCAAACAGATCCGCGTGAGCGACAACCAGGCGGTCAAAAAGGGCGAGTTGCTGCTGGAGATCGATTCGCCCGTGGTGGATGCCCGCACGATTCAAAATGCACGCCAGGCGGAGGAGAATCACAAGGCGCTCCGCGATCTGGCGGCGCTGTTGAAAACGGTCACCGTGGCGGAGGTTCGCAGCCGCCTGGGTCTCGCGGCTGACGACACCGGCGTGGCCGCCGGGCCCGCGACCCCCACGGGTTCGCTGGCGGAACAGTTGCGGACGCCGAATTATCTCCGGCAGTATGCCTTGTTCAGTTCGCAGTTGCAGAAGACCCTGGTGCAGCGATCCAAACTGGTGGAAGACGGAGCCCGGAGCCGGTCGCTGCATCAGCGGGGACTGGTGTCCGACCAGGAGTTCACGCAACAGCAGTACGCCCAGGCATCGGCCGAGCGCGAAATCGATTTCATGATCGAGCAGACGTTGAGCCAATGGCAGGCCGACAAGATCGAGCGCGAGTTGAAGCAGATCGATCTGGAGAGCGAGGCGCGGCAGCTCGCCATGCAAAAGGAGCTGTATGCGCTTCGCGCGCCGGTGGACGGCACGGCCCTGGGCTTTGCGGGACTCCACACGGATGTATTTGTGCCGGTCGGGCAAAGGCTCGGTGAGATCTCGCCCAGCGACCGCCTGCAGGCCGAAGTCTATCTTAGCCCGCGCGATATCGGGTTTGTGCACGCCGGACAACGCGTGGCGGTGCAGGTGGACGCCTTCCCGTACACGGAATGGGGCACGGTCAAAGGCCGGGTTCGCACCGTGTCCCAGGACTTCATCCAGGTGGGAAATCAACCCGCATTCAAAGCGGTGATCGACCTCGCGACCACGCGGCTGCGCTCGGCCGCGGGTGTGGTAGTCGAGCTGCGCCGCGGCATGACGGTGAACGCCCGGTTCATCGTCAAGCAGCGGTCGCTGTTCAGCGTGCTGTTCGAGACGCTGAGCGCGGCGCTGGATCCGACGGCCAAGGCGGCGAGCGGATGACGGTTGCCGCCGCTGCCGGCCTTCCCGCCATGCCTGATTTCCGACAGCACGATGTGACCGATTGCGGAGCGGCCTGCCTGCGTTTCGTGTTCCACCACCATGGCCTGCGGCTATCGCTCGCCGGGATCCGACTGCGTGCCGGAACGAATCGCGGCGGCACCACCGCGCTTGGGCTGGTCGATACGAGCCGGTCTTATGGTTTCGCCGCGAAAGGGGTGCGCTGTATGTTCGACGACCTCCGCTCCCTGCCGCTTCCGGGCATCGCGCACGTGATCATCGAGGGCGGCCGACAGCACTACGTGGTCGTGACCGCCATCGGGAAGAAGTCGCTGCGCGTGATGGACCCCGCAGTCGGCCGCGTCGGAAAATGGCCGACCGACCAGTTCAAGGCGATGTGGACGAATGTCTTCGTCGTCATCACGCCGGGGGTGGATTTCGTGCCGAGCCGGCCGGCCCGCGGCGCGTGGAACAAATTGCTGGAGCTGTTGAAGCCCCAGCAGGCGGTGCTGGTGCAGGCTTTCTGCGGGGTGGTGCTGGGCACGATCCTGTCGCTGTCCTCCGCCATCTACATCCAGAAGATCGTCGACAATGTGATCGTGGACGGGAACCGGAACCTGCTGCGGCTGCTCGGCGTGGCGATGCTGGTGATTCTGGCGGTCCGGATCGTGCTCGGCTACTGCCAGTCGATCCTGATGCTGAAGTCGGCGCAAAGAATCGATGCCGGACTGATCCTGGGTTACTACCGGCATCTGCTGCGGCTGCCGCAGTCGTTTTTCGACACGATGCGGGTGGGCGAGATCACCTCGCGGGTGCGGGACGCCGTGGCGATCCGGGATTTCCTGAATGGCACCGTCCTCAACCTCGCGCTCAACCCGCTGATCCTGATCTGTGCGTTCGCGGCAATGTTCGCGTACTCGTGGCGTCTGGCGGCGTACTCGCTCCTGCTGCTCCCCGCGAACCTGATAATTTATCTCATCTCCGACTGGCTTAACCGCCGCTATCAGCGGGAGATCATGGAGCGGTCGGCCGATTTCGACGCCCAACTCGTGGAGTCGTTGCACGCGATCTCCGTGGTGCGGAGCCGGGGCCTGGAGGACCAGATGGGTTTTCGGGGCGAAACGCGGCTGGTGCGTCTGCTGAAGAGGGTCTGGAGCGCGGCCAACGCCGGGCTGGTGGTTGGATCGGCGGGGACGCTGACGACACAGGCCTACTCGATTGGTCTGCTCTGGATCGGCGCGGGCCTGGTGCTGGATTCGCAACTGACCGCGGGCGAGCTGATGTCGTGCAATGCGCTCGCCGGCTATCTCACCGGCCCGGTGGTCGCGCTCATCGGGATGAACGCCAGCATCCGGACGGCGACGACCGCGACTGATCGTTTGTACGAGATTCTCGACCTCGAACGGGAAAAGGACGAGGGGACCGCCGAGCTCTCCCTGCAGGAGGGCTTCAGCGTGCGGATCGAACGGCTGAACTTCCATCACGCCGGCCGGCTGGCGACCCTGCAGGATGTTTCGCTGGAGTGCCACAGCGGCACGATCACCGCGCTGGTGGGAAAATCGGGTTGCGGTAAGAGCACGCTGCTGGCGCTCCTGCAGCGACATTACACGGCGGACAGCGGAGCCATCCTCGTCGGGGGAGTCGATCTGCATTACCTCAAGCTCGCGTCCCTGCGCGCGCAGATCGGCTATGTGCCGCAGCGGATCGATCTGCTGGCCGGGACCGTCTTGGAGAACATCGCGCCGGACGAGGCGCAGCCGGACATGGTGCGGATCGTGGATCTGTGCCGGCGCGCGGGCATCTTGGATTTCGTGGAGAGCCTGCCGCGCGGTTTTCAGACATTGATCACCGAGAACGGGGCGAACTTGTCCGGTGGCCAGAAGCAGCGCCTGGCGATCGTGCGGGCGCTCTACCCCAATGCGCCGATCCTGCTCATGGATGAGCCGAGTTCCGCCCTGGATGCGGGCTCGGAGGAGAGGCTGATGCAACTGCTGCGGGAGCTGCGGCGCGCCGGGAAGCTGATCATCCTCGCGGTGCACAACCAACGGCTGAGAGAGGTGAGTGACCAGGTCGTCGAGCTGCGCGACGGCCGGATCGTTCCGCCGGCCCCGGGAGAATCGTCTCCGCGACCCGCGAGGGCGGCGCCGGCGAGCCTCATCGCCCTGCCGCCGCCGCGGGCGCCGGGACCGGTCGAGCCGGAAGCGACGCACGAGACGCAACAACTGTTTCGCGCGTTGCGCCGGCGCGTGCATGACGGCGTGCTGGTCGGCCAAACCGACGCGAACGTGATGGGCATCTCGGCGGACGGCCGGGGGTGGTTCCTGGATGAGGGCCGGTGCGACCTGCACGCCGTCACCGGCAAATATCCGGCCGTGTACGGATTCGATGTCGGCCATCTCAGCCACGGCTGGGCGCGAGCCAACGGCTACGTGGTGCCGAAGATTCGCGAGGCGTTTTCCCGCGGCGGAATTGCGACGGTCGTGTGGCACTCCGAGAATCCGCTTACGGGCGGAGATTTCCAGTCGGGCAGTCCGGTGCATCATTTGCTGCCGGGGGCGGCGGGAAACCGGCTGTTGACCGACCATCTGGACCTGATCGCGGACCACCTCGGCAATCTGCGGGACGAGGAAGGGCGGTCGATCCCCCTCATCTTCCGCCCGTGGCCCGACGCCAACGACGGTCAATACTGGTGGGGCAGCTCGCGCTGCACCGCCGCCGAGTACCTCCGGTTGTTTCAGTTCACCGTCACCTACCTGCGCGAGGTGCGGCGCGTCCACAATTTCCTCTACGCGTACTCGCCCGCACTCGGCGGGGGATTCGCCGAAGGCCTGGATCGATACCCAGGCAACGGATACGTCGACGTGTTCGGGCTGGACGCATATGGCGATTTCAGCCCGGAGTATCAGGTCCGGCTGCTCGAACACCTCCGACAGTTGGTGCGGTATGCCGAGGCGAACGGGAAGGTGCCGGCGCTGACCGCCCTGGGCTTCAAGAAGTCCGACCGCGAATGCGGCCTGAAGTATTGCCCCCAGCGCACCTGGCTGACGGAGCACCTGCTGGCGCCGATCAAGTCCGACCCGGTCGCCCGGCGCATCCGCTACCTGGTTTTCTGGCGGAACGAGGCGTACAACCCCGGCACCTATTACCTGGCCCATCCCGGCTCGCCCCAAGAGGACGATTTGATCGCCGCCTGCGCGGATTCCTATGTCGTCCTGGGCGATCGGCTGGCCGGCATCTACGGCAGCACGGCGGAACCGATCGTCGTGGAAGCACCGGCTTGAGATGAAGATTCTCTTCAAGGTCTTTCCGCAAAAGAGCCATCTCAACGCTACGTTTCCGCTGGCGCGCACGTTGCGGGAACGAGGACACGACGTGGTCTATGCCGGCGTCGAGCCGCTGCGGCGCCATGTGGAGGCGCAGGACCATCGCTACCATGGGCAGGCGGAGGATCTTTTCCCGTACGTGGAGCCGAAGCGGGGAGATCCCAAGCTGACGTTCCGGACGATGCTGCAAAACTGGTACCGCAACCGGGCCTGGGCGGACGGCCTGCGGGCGAAATACGCCCGCTGCACGGCCTTCGACGCGCTGGTGAAGGACGTTCAGCCCGACCTGGTGTTGGTGGACAGCCCGTACACGTTTTTCGCGCTGGGCCTCTTCCGGCTGGGCGTGCCCTTCGCGGTCTTGGAGTCGATGGTGAATCTCGGGTGGGCCCGGGGGTTCCCTCCGGGGGACACCACCTGCGTCCCTTGCGCGGGATGGATCGGGCGGCTTTGCGCCGCGGCCCACTGGCGGCGGTATTTTGCGAAGCGATGGTTCATGGGCGCCCTCGGATTTCGGGTCGATTTTGCCCGGGGGTTTGTTCTCCAGACCGCGCGCGCGGGCGGTGTCTCCCGGAACGAACTGTCCTTCGAGCGGTATTTCCATCTCGGGCTCATGACGGTGCCGGAACTCATCTTGTCTCCGCGAGAGTTCGATTTTCCGCGACCGGCGGCGAAGAACCAGGTTTATGTCGGTCCGTCCGTGGAGATGAACCGGGAGGAGTCGGCCGGCGACTATCGGTTCGCCGGCCGATTCAGCCAGCTCGTGGAGGCTCGAACGCGCGGCACCCCGCTGGTTTACTGCTGCCTCGGTACGGCGGCGTGGCGTTACGATGGCGTCGAACGATTTCTTGCGCGGATCGTCGAAGCGGCCCGGGGCGCGCAGTGGCATCTGCTTCTTGCCGTGGGCACCGAGCTGGAACTGCGCCTGCCTCCGGCCCGGCCGAAGAATGTGGACGTGTTCCAGGTGGTGCCCCAGTTGCAGGTGTTGCGGCACGCCGATGTGATGGTCACCCACGGCGGCATGAACTCGATCACCGAGTGCCTCCTGGCCGGCGTGCCGATGGTGGTGTTTCCGGGGACGACCCAGATCGACCAGGCCGGGAACGCGGCCCGGGTGGCTTATCACCGGCTCGGACTGATGGGAAATTTGCAGCGCGCTTCCGCCGTTCGAATCAGACGCAGCGTCGACCAGATCCTTCGGGACCCGGAATACCGCCGGCGCGTGGGGGAGATGGGCCGGCGCATCCGGGAGAGCGAGGCCTATGTGCGCGGAGCGGAGATTCTCTTCGAGGCGCTCCGGCGCCATTTTCCCAACCTTCATCCACCAGACTCCGCGCGTTCATCGACCCTGCCTGATCCGTCGTCTCATCCGGCGGAACGAAAACTCTGAACGAAGACCCCATGTCGCTTCCACCTTCCATGCATCCGTCCCCTCCCCGCCTGTTGCGCGAAAACAATCCGAACTATCCCTCTTTTGTTCTCGGCGGCACCCACATTCGGGATGTTCCGTCGAACGACCGCCCTCATCCCGACCAACTGCTGATCTCGCTCCCCTGGTCCTACAATTCCGAGCCGGAACGCTTTTATCCCACGGTCTATCTGTGCGACGGCTACTGGGATTTTCCCCTGGTCTGGGGGATGTACAGTCATCTCCTGTATGACCACGTCGTCCCGGAGTACATCCTCGTCGGATTGTCTTACGGCGGCGAAAAACCCGACGTCGATGCTCTCCGCAAAATCGATTTCGCTCCCCCTGAGGCGCCGGTCCAGGAAAGCCGCCGCGATTACTTATCGCGTTTGAAATCGAGCATCATCCCGTTTTTAGAGTCGGAATACGCGGTCGACCCATCCTTTCGTTGCCTCGCCGGCGTCTCCATTGGAGCGGCTTTCGCATTGAGCGTGTTGTTTCAGGAGCCGGGTCTTTTCCACGCCGCCATTGCCCTAAGCCCGACCACCGAATATTATGACCGGTGGCTGTTTCGATTGGAGCGCGCGTATTTCGATATGGGGCGGAGTCTGGCTGATAAACTCCTGGGCCAACGCAAAGACTTCCCCGTCCGGCTCTTTTTAGCCTCGGGCGGAGCCGACGATCCCCCGATCGTACGAGGTATTCAAGAATTCGACCGGCAACTTGATTCCCGGAGGTACCATTCTTTCGACAAGCAATCGCGGATCATCGACGGCGAAAAGC
>DASRKV010000088.1:0-3037 GCA_035648795.1 Opitutaceae bacterium | reverse complement strand
GCACCGACCAGTCCGCCGCCACCGACGGCCCGGGCTACGGCGTGGTGGCGCAACCCTCCCCGGCGGGGTGGTCGCACGAGCGTGAGGCGGAAGGCGGGGATGTCTTCCGATCGGCGGCGATGGTCGTCCGGGTGGCGCCCGCGGATCTGACGAAAGACCAGTTGCCGCAGCCGATGCCCCTCGACGCCCTGAACCAGCAGCTTCGCGACCAGTACTTCCGAGGGCTGTTCGACCACGATGGTCCGCACGAGGATGCGGTGCGAGTGTCGAGCCCCGACGGGCGAGTGCTGCTCCAGATGCGGAATTGGACGATGGTCCCGGAGAGCCCGGAAGTCGCCCAAGCCCATCCCGGTGATAAGGGATGCCGGATCGGCGCGCTCTTCGACTCCCCGACCGGGGAGCATTACTACGGGCTCGGGCAACAGCAGAAGGGCTGGATGGACCTGCGCGATCACGAGATCCACTGCTGGCACGAGTACTCCGCGATCGGCGGCCAGGATGTCGGGGTTCCGTTCATGGTGTCCAGCCGCGGGTATGGGCTGATTTGGGACAATCCGTCGAAGACCACGGTGGATCTGGGGTTCAATCAGCGGAACACGTGGTCCTCGGCGGTGGGGGACCGCGTGTCGTATTTTGTCATCGCTGGAAGTTCGAGCGATGAAATCTACGAGGGCTACCGGCGGCTGACCGGCGTCACGCACCTGCTGCCACGGGCGGCCTATGGGTACATCCAGAGCAAGGCCATCTATCCCACCCAGGAGCAAATCCTGGATCTCGCGGGGAAATACCGAGCCAGGCAACTGCCGCTCGATGTGGTCGTGGTCGATTTCCTGAACATGACGCGGCAGGGAGAACTGGACCTGGATCCGAAGCGCTGGCCCGATCCCGCGGCGATGAACCGGGCACTCCATGCGATGGATGTCCGCTCGCTCCTGAGCGTCTGGCCCCATTTCGCGCCGGGGACGCAGTTCTACGAGATGTTGCACAGTCGAGGATGGCTCATTCACCGGCCCGACGGGAGCCCGGATCTGGGATGGGGTCCGAAAACGATCGGCCCCAATCTCGACTCCACGAACCCCGCCGCGGCGCGGTGGTTCTGGGAGCAGATCCGCGACCGGTACGTGAAGCCGTATGGGTTCGACTATCTCTGGCTCGATGAGACCGAGCCGGACATCGACCCCGAGCCGGACGTGTTCGCGATCGGGTCGGGCGCGCGCTACTATAACGTGTACCCGCTGTTCCACACCGCAGCGGTGTACGAGGGGTTCCGGCGGGATTTCGGCGACAGCCGGCGCGTCATGATTCTTGCCCGCGCCGCGTATCTTGGCGCCCAGCGCAACGGCACCGTGTTCTGGTCGAGCGACATCGTGGCCACTTGGGACATGCTCAAGCGCTCGATTCCGGCTGGGTTGAATTTTACGGCGACCGGATTGCCGTATTGGGACACGGATATCGCCGGGTTCTTCTCCCCCGCGATCCCGCCGGATTATCATGCCGCCCATCGGCCGCTGATCGACGGATCGGATGCGCGCGAGGTCATCGGCCATTATGAGGACTACCCCGAGCTGTTTGTGCGATGGTTCGAATGGGGCGCCTTTCAGCCGGTCATGCGGGCGCATGGCGAGCGGATGCACAACGAAGTTTGGTCGTATGGCCGGGAGGCGGAGCCGATCCTCGCCCGCTATCTGAGGCTTCGGTATCAGCTACTGCTCTACACCTACTCGAACGCGTACCGGAGCTACCTAACCGGCGCGCCGTACATGCGGGCCCTATTCATGGATTTTCCGGCCGATTCCAAGGTGGTGGACATCCCGGACGAGTACATGTATGGGCCGGCCTTCCTGGTCGCGCCGGTGACCGAACAGGGCGCGACCCGGCGGGCGGTGTACCTGCCGGCGGGATGCGACTGGTACAACTACTGGACCAATGAGCGGCTGCACGGCGGGCAGACAATCGTGGCGGATGCGCCCATCGATGTCCTGCCGTTGTTTGTCCGGGCCGGGAGCATCGTGCCGTTGGGTTCGGAGGTGCAAAGCGCCCTGCAGCCGCAGACGATCGCGTCGATCAGGGTCTATCCCGGAGCGAATGGCCGTTTCGAGCTCTTTAGGGACGATGGCACGACCTACGCCTATGAACGCACGGGCGGACACGTCACCCAACTGGTTTGGGATGACGCTGCTCGGCAACTCACGGGCTCGGAGCAGGCGCACGTCACGGTCGTGGGGCAGTAAGGTTTTTCGCCACGTATCGCCTGCTCTGGAGGCGGCCGGCAGGGGTGATTCTGAAGCGGCGAGACGCCGCTTCTAAGATTCGCCTCGATGTTCACCGTCTAACGGGGATTCGAACCTCTCAGGCCCAACAACCTAAAAGCTTCATTGAACGTGCTTTTGCGTTGTTCCGAGAGACTTAGAACAGGAAACAAGATAGAACGAGTGCTAACGAAATCAATCCAAAAACACGCCGCTGACAAATCCGTGGCAAATATCTTTGCCAGAAACCCTATAAATTCGAATGTCGTCCAGGCTATCGGCAGCTCCTCCACGGGGTTCGAATCCCTCCCTCTCCGCCACTTAACTCGTCCAAGGGAAGCGGGTTAAGTCCGCCCAACAACAGATTTGCCAGTTGACGTGGCAAATCGGTCATGAAGCAAGACTCAGTTTTCGTAATCTCAGAATTCACGAATCCCTCCGGGGAGGTCGTTTTCCGCGTTTCCGGTTGGTTGGATGGTAAGCGCGTCCGCAAGAACTTTTCCACTCGCGCCGAGGCGGACTACGCCGAAACCGCCACGTACGCCGACTTCGTCAAGCCGGCCATGTACAACGTCGCCGGCGGGGAGCGCATGGCCAGTTTCCTCGACCGCATCAGCGGCACCATCTTCCACGACGCGAAGCCCGAGGATGTCCTGCCCTTCTACTACAAGATCATGAACTACGACGAGGCGGCGTTCGCGGAGCTGCCGCGCGCCGGCTTGTCCGCCGGTTACGTGGCGCGCGAAACGCGGCGCGTCCTCGACGCGGTGCAGGGCCGGATCGCCGTG
>DASRKV010000087.1:0-4754 GCA_035648795.1 Opitutaceae bacterium | reverse complement strand
CATTGCCCGATCAAGCCTGCCATGAAGAAGAATCCCATTACCCGATGTCTCCCGGCTTTCCTGCTGGGCGCGGCTCTTTTGAGGGCCGGACCCGCGCTGGAAAAGCAAGCCGACGGAGTTGTCCTCGCGCTGGACAACGCGTTTCTCAAAATCGAGGTTCGCGCAGACAACGTCATCCGCGTGGCCTACGCGAAGGACCGAGCGTTTTTCACGCACCCCAGCCTGGTGGTGGAGCCCAGGCGCGGCTCCGTCGCCTCGTGGGAGCTGACGACCGGGCCGGGCGAAGCGATCGTGGCGACCGCGAAGGTGCGTGCGCGGGTGGATCTGGCCACCGGCGCCATTACGTTCTTCGATTCGGCCGGTCATCCGGTGCTGGCTGAACGCGCAGGCGGACGGACGCTCACGCTGGCGGAGGTCCAGGGCGCGCAGACGTGGCAGGTCCGCCAGCAATGGGAGCCGGACGCCGCCGAATCGCTCTACGGCCTCGGGGAAAACCAGCTCGGGCTGGTTGACATCAAGGGCTACGATCTCGATCTCTGGCAGCACAACGGCTCGGTGGTCATCCCGTTTCTGGTTTCCAGCCGCGGCTACGGCATTCTGTGGGACAACCCGTCGTACACCCGATTTGGCGACCTGCGGCGGTTCGAGCCGATTCCCGGAGCGCGCCTGCTTGACCAGGCCGGTCGTCCTGGCGGTCTTACCGGATCCTACTACGCGGACGGTGCGTTTGGCCGGCGGGTTGCCGGCAGGGTGGATGAGCGGGTCGATATCCTGGCGGCCGGCGACGTTACGCCAAATACGTCAGTCCAGCCCGACCTGCCGGCCCAGGGCGATTTCAGCGTCCGCTGGGAGGGAAGCGTGCAGCCGGAGGTGAGCGGCGAATACCAGTTTCAGACCTATTCGAATGGCGACTGCAAACTCTGGATCGACGGCCGACTGGTCGCCGATCACTGGCGGCAGGGATGGCTGCCATGGTACGACCTGGCGCGGGTGCGGTTGGAGGCCGGCCGGAGTTATCCGATCAAGCTTGAATGGATCAAGGACCAGAATCCGCCGGCGATGCAATTGCGGTGGAAGACGCCTTCCTTGGCCGATGCGACGTCGCTCTGGTCGGAGGTGGCGGATGGCATCGACTACTACTTTGTCTACGGTCCAGACCTCGACCGGGTGATCGCCGGTTATCGCCAGATCACGGGAACGGCGCCAATGCCGCCACGCTGGGCCTTTGGATTGTGGCAGAGCCGGGAACGTTACAAGACCGCGCAGGAGAGTCTCGACGTCGTCAAAGGATTCCGCTCCCGCGGCATCCCGTTCGACAACATCGTGCAGGATTGGTTCTACTGGAAGGAGGACGCGTGGGGCTCCCACGAGTTCGATCCCGGCCGCTTTCCGGATCCAGCCGGTTGGATCCAGGCAATTCATGAGCAGCACGCCCGGCTGATGATTTCCGTCTGGCCCAAGTTCTACCCCGGCACCAGGAATTTCGAGGCGATGCATGCGCGCGGCTTCCTCTATGAGCAGAATCTGCAGGAGGGGATTCGCGACTGGGTGGGCCCGGGATACCCGTACACGTTCTACGACGCCTTCAACGCGGAGGCGCGGAAGCTGTTCTGGGCGCAGATCGACCGGGAGCTGTTCCGCAAGGGCGTCGACGCGTGGTGGCTGGATGCCACGGAACCGGATCTCACGCGAGTGCCGGCGCTCGAGGGCCAGCGGGACGCCATGCACCCGACGGCGCTGGGGCCCGGAGCGCGCGTGTTGAACGCGTTTCCGCTCGAGAACGCGGAGGCGGTCTACGACGGGCAACGCGCCGCGGCGCCGGACCAGCGGGTTTTCATTCTGACGCGCTCCGCCTTTGCCGGCCAGCAGCGGTACGCCGCGGCCGTCTGGTCCGGCGACAGTTCGGCGACGTGGACCGCGATGCGGAAGCAGGTGCAGGCCGGTTTGAGTTTCTGCCTGTCGGGCCTGCCGTATTGGACCATGGACGTCGGCGGCTTTGCGGTGCCCGCGCGTTTTGTGCCCCCCAGCGCCAACGATCGTGACGGCGAGCCGATCGTTGGGGAGCCGACTGCGGCGGACGCCGCGGACTGGCGCGAGATGAACACCCGCTGGTTCGAATTCGGCGCATTCACGCCGTTGTTGCGGGTCCACGGACAATTTCCGTTTCGCGAGATGTGGCAGTTCGGGGGCGAGACCTCGGCGGCCTATCAGGCGCAGCTCAAATTCGACCGGCTGCGCTATCGCCTGCTGCCGTACATCTACTCGCTGGCCGGGAGGGTGACGCACGAGGGCGGCACGATCATGCGGGCGCTGGTGATGGATTTCCGCGCCGACGCCAAGGCGCGCGAAATCGGCGACGAATACATGTTCGGTCCGGCATTTCTGGTGAATCCGGTGACGGTGCCCAAGGCGCGCAGCCGGCCGGTCTACCTGCCGGAGGCCGCAGCGTGGTACGACTTCTGGACGGGCGCGGCGATAGCGGGCGGCCAGACGATCGAGGCACCGGCGCCGTATGACGCGATTCCGTTGTTCGTGCGCGCCGGCGCGATCGTGCCGTTCGGTCCGGAATTGCAGTACATCTCGGAACAGCCGGCCGACCCGATCACGCTCTATGTGTACGCCGGGGCGGACGGGGCCTTCACCCTCTATGAAGATGATGGGCTGACTTACGGCTACGAACGGGGGGCCGCCGCGCGCATCCCGATCCGTTGGAGCGAAGCCGCACAGACGCTGACGATTGGCCGCCGGGAGGGAACATTCCCAGGCATGATCGGGGAGCGCACATTTGCGGTCGTGCTGGTGTCAAAGGACAAACCGGGCAGTTTTTTGTCCGCGCCGCGTGCCGGCCGTCGGGTGCTCTATCGGGGTGAATCCACCGCGGTGCACCTGCCGTAAGGACTCCGCGACTCATGAAGCGATATTTCCACGCCTGGTCCCCCGGCGGGCGCGTGTTCGCGGCCATTGCAATAATGCTGACGGCCGGCGGCACCGCCCGGGCGGCCGGCGAGGCGCAGCCGATTTATCTGGACGCCAGTCAGCCGGTTGAGACCCGCGTCGCGGATCTGCTCTCCCGGCTGACGCTGGACGAGAAGATCGCGCTCGTGCACGGCAATACGAAATTCACCACGCCGGCGATTCCGCGCCTCGGCATTCCGGAGCGATGGCTGTCCGATGGGCCGCACGGTGTGCGGGAGGACGTCGGACCCGACACGTTTCTTCCGGCGGGCCGGACCGACGACTTCGCCACTTATCTGCCCGTGGCGATCGCGCTCGCGGCGACGTGGAATCCAGACGCCGCGAAGGCTTATGGCGATGTAATCGGCGAAGAAGCGCGCCAGCGGGGAAAGGACATCATGCTCGGGCCGGGCGTGAACATCATGCGGACGCCGCTCAACGGCCGCAGTTTCGAGTACCTGGGCGAGGATCCCTATCTGGCCTCGTGCCTGGCGGTGAGCTACATCCGGGCGGTGCAGTCGCACGGAGTGGCGTCCTGCGTCAAACATTTCGTGGCCAACAACCAGGAGACCGGGCGCCGTTCAATCAATGTCGAGATGGAGGAACGCGCGCTGCGGGAGATCTATCTGCCCGCGTTTCGGGCCGCGGTCGAAGAGGCCGGGGTATGGGCGGTCATGGGCGCGTACAACAAATTTCGCGGCCAGCAGTGCTGCGAGAACGACTACCTGCTCAACCAGATTCTGAAAGAGGAATGGGGCTTCAAGGGATTGGTCGTGTCGGACTGGAACGGCACCCACGACACCCGGGAAGCGGTCCGCAACGGCCTCGATCTCGAGATGGGGACGGCCCGGCCCTACGACGGGTACTATCTGGCGCGGCCATTTTGCGAGGGGCTGCGGAAAGGCGAATACCCGATGGCGGTGCTGGACGACAAGGTCCGGCGAAATCTCCGGGTGATGTTTGCCACCCGGGCCTTTGACACCCGGGCGGATGGGTCGATCAACACCCCGGCGCATCAGCAAGCCGCCCGGTCGATCGCCGAGGAGGCGGTGGTTTTGCTGAAGAATGAGCGTGGCACGCTGCCGCTCGATCCCGCCAAGCTCTCCTCGATCGCGGTCATCGGGGAGAACGCCGTGCGACTGCAGGCCCACGGCGGCGGCAGCACGGTCATGAAGGCGTTTTACGAGGTCTCCCCCCTGGACGGCATCCTGCGTTTGGTGGGCGACCAGTTGAATGTCACCTATTCGGAGGGGTATCGGACGGGCGCAACGGCGGATCTCGTGGAGCGGGCCGTGCGCGCGGCCCGGGCGGCCGACGTGGCCGTCGTGATCGCCGGCCTGAATCACGACGGGCCGTTTGACCGAGAAGGGGTGGACCGCACGGACCTGAAGCTTCCCGGCGGACAAGACGAACTCATCCGGCGGGTGGCGCAGGCCAATCCGCGCACGGTTGTGGTGTTGGTTTCCGGATCGCCGGTGGAAATGGACGCGTGGCTCGGGCGGGTGCCGGCGGTGGTCCAGGCATGGTATGGCGGCATGGAGGGCGGCAACGCGCTCGCCCGCGTGCTCTTCGGCGAGGTGAATCCCTCGGGCAAACTGCCCTGCACCTTCCCGAAGCGCCTCGAGGATACGCCGGCCGCTGCGGGCGGCGTCCGCGCCTATCCGGGGGAGAATGGCACCGAGCACTACGACGAGGGCCTGCTGGTCGGCTACCGGTGGTACGACACCAGGAACGTCGCGCCGCTCTTCCCGTTCGGCTTCGGGCTTTCGTATACAACGTTTGAATACTCGGACCTCAAA
>DASRKV010000086.1:0-2347 GCA_035648795.1 Opitutaceae bacterium | reverse complement strand
CGCTTCGCCAGCCAGGCGTTGGAGACCGAGGTGGTCCGCTTCAGCGCTGCAGCGAGCAACACTTTCTCGGGGACCGATCCAACAGGGTCAGGCCGCGCATTTGCCCCTTGCCAGGTGTTGGGTCGGCGGAAAGCCAAAATGGGGGCAGCTCTGAGTTCTCGCGCCGATCGGGACCGTCCGGTGGAGCGTTTCCACTCGCCGATGGGGTCGCATCCGGCATCGCAACGACGAACCGCACGGCGACGAAGCGGACGCCGCCCTTATCCCTGCGCCCGCTCCGCCGCCGCCTGATAAAGTTCAGCCCGTTGCCGGGGTGTAAGGCGAAGGACAGAGTCCATGGGTTAAAGCGGCCCCGTGATTTGCCGGATGATGGGCTGCATCCACGCGGCCACCTTGGGCGTGAGGCCAGCCAAATCGGATTTGGTGGCAGAGTCGAGTTGCCTGCGCAGGCGGTCGATGAGCGTGGGGTTCATGCCGGTTGGACGCAGATACCCGAGTCCTTCGCGGTATCCGCACGACGATGGCGGAACTCGATCCTGATCTGCCGGTGCGCAAACTCCAGCCCGCCGACACCACGATCGGAGCTGCTCGGAATTCTGTGAGGCTCCGGGGGAAGCGGGCGGTGCTTCGCTGGCGCCTTTCTATTGGGCATCAGCCGCTTCCAATTCTCTTTCTGGCACTTCGAGTCTCTCACGCCATCCAGTTGATTGGGTCAATATGGACTAATAATTTACTGAGATTACGATTCAAATTGCTTATCGATTGCAGTGACATATCTTATGGCCATTAAGCAACATGTGTCGTCTCCCACATCTTGAGCTAAACCCAGTCGTCCATTTTCCGGGAAGCATCGCACATGGCGGCACATTGAGTCCGAACTTCCATCCGGGGCGCCGGCGCTGAAGTCGCCGACTCTGCGCGGCCGGTCCATCCATTCACCATGCCTGACTTTTCCTATCCCGCACCGCCTGCGCCTGACGCTCCGCCATCCTTTCTTGACAAACCGGAGCCGGCAGCGGTCGAGCCCGAACCCTATCCCTTGGAGCGCAGCGGCCTGCAGCTCTATCTCCAGGAAATTGCCAAAACGCCGCTTCTCACGATTGCCGAGGAGGTGGCCTTGGCCCGCCGCATCCGCCGGGGCGACCGAGCGGCCCGCGATCACATGATCAAGGCCAATCTGCGCCTGGTCGTCAAAATCGCGCATGACTACAAGGATTTTGGCCTTCCCTTGCTCGACCTGATCAGCGAAGGCAACATCGGGCTCATTAAGGCCATCGTGCGTTTCGATCCGCGCAAAGGCGGAAAGCTCAGCACCTACGCCGCCTGGTGGATCAAGCAGTGCATGAAGCGCGCGCTGGCCAACCAATCGAAAACCATTCGTCTGCCCGTCCACCTCATTGGCAAGATCTCCAAGATGCGCCAGGCCGCCGTCAAGCTCGCCGAGGAATTGGGGCGCGAGCCGACCGACGAGGAGGTGGCGATAGAGCTCAACATCCCCACCCACAAGGTGGCCCACCTCAAGTCCGTGAGCATTCGCCCGACTTCGCTCGATGCGCCGATCGGCGGGGAGGGCGAATCCGCCACGTTTGGCGAGATCGTGCGCGACGAAAACGCCCTCAGCCCTTACGAGAATATCCGCGAAGGCAACCTCAAGTCCGACCTCAACCGCATGATTAACTCGCTCGACCGGCGCGAAGCCGACATTCTGCGGATGCGCTTCGGACTCGACGGCCACGAGGAGCAGACCCTCGATGAAGTCGGCAAGAAATTCAAAGTCACCCGGGAGCGGGTACGGCAACTCCAGGTCTTGGCCGTCAAGAAAATCCGCGAACTCATGGCCCGGAACGAGGCCCAGCGCAGCACGGAAGAAATCGAGCAGGATGAGCGCCTCCGCAAGCGCATGGAGGTGTTACGTGCCTTCTTCGAAAGCAAGGCCGGGCGTCGGCCGGTTGATTATTACGGCGTCGGCGACGCCGATTCCCCAGCGAGCTTGTCGGCCTCGGCTGGGGTGATGGTAAAGCCCGGCGCGATCGCGCGCGTGGCGCGGTCGGCGAGGAACCAGCGGCCCCAGGCCACATAGGGCGCGTTGGCGGGCAGTGCGGCGAGTGTGCGGCGCAGCTCCTGCATGTGATTGGGTGCGTAGGCGAGTGACGTCGTGCGCGCCACCCCGCCGAAGCGCTCCTCGTCGAGCGCCTGCGCGAGCAGTGAATCGAACGTCGTTGTGACGAAGACCTGAAAATGCCGGATGCGCGCCAAGTCGCGCAGCAACGGGGGCACGGGCGGGCTGATCTCCTTCATCAATCCGCGCAGCCGCGGATAGACATCCTCGCGCCGGCCGCCGCGCTGC
>DASRKV010000085.1:0-3726 GCA_035648795.1 Opitutaceae bacterium | reverse complement strand
CGTTGGTGCCGATCAGGAGAACGACGCCGGCGGGATGGAGCGCGAGCACATCCGCGGACAGGCGAATGAGCACGCCGCGGGTGGTGTCGCCGCCGATGCCGCGGTTCGCGACCTTCACTCCCGGGAAGCTGTTGCCCAGATCATCGCCCCAGCCGTGGGTGATCGAATCGCCCAGGAAAACGAACGCGTGCTGGTCCAGGGCGACGCGGGGCGCCCACTGGGTATGACGCTCGGTCCAGATCTTTTGGAACCAGTCCCCCCGACGGATGGGACCGGCTCCGGGCAGACCCTCGTCCGTTGGTGGAATCTGATAACGCGAATCCGCGGGCGTGGTCGGCGCCGCGGGTTGGGCGAAGGCGGTGAAGGCGAAGAGCAATGCTGCCAGCGGCAGCGGCAGGAGGGGTTTCATGGATGGCGGAAGATAAGGGAACGGCCCGGCAGTTCAACCAAATGCCGGCCGGCGGTTTTTGCCGTTTGCGGGAGGCCGCCGCATTCCGTCATGACGGATGTTCCGGCGATGTCGGGCGGGGTCGCGTTCGTCCCGGAGCGCGAAAGTCAGGCAGTCGAGGTCTCGCAGCATAAGGTTGATGTAGGGCGGGGTCGCCGAACCCCGCCGTTTCATCGAGCGCGGCGCGGTTCAGCGACCGCGCCCCACAATTGTCGGCAAGCCCATCCAACCCCTGCAAACCCGGCGCCGCGGTTCGCGCCGCATGAGGCTTGTCTCACGGCGGGCGGCGCGCCCTTGTGGGAGTGATGTCTTCGCCACCCGCCCCGCCCGCGCCGCTGGCGCCGCTTCCCGGATCGCCGGCTCCGGACGCGGTGCTGGACCGGTTTCTTGCCGTGGTGGCGGAACGCGGTCTCCAGCCGTATCCCGAACAGGAGGAGGCGATGCTCGAGCTGTTCGCGGGAAACAATGTGATCCTCGGCACGCCGACCGGTTCGGGCAAATCGCTCGTGGCGGCCGCGTTTCACTTCAAGGCGCTGTGTGCGGGCGAGCGCTCGGTTTACACCTGCCCGATCAAGGCGCTGGTCAACGAGAAATTCCTGTCGCTGTGCCGCGATTTCGGCCCGGAGAACGTCGGCATGATGACCGGCGACGCGAGCGTGAACCCGCAGGCGCCGGTCCTGTGCTGCACGGCGGAGATCCTCGCCAACATGGCGCTCGCGCACGGCGACCAGGCGGGATGGCGCGCGGTGATCATGGACGAGTTTCATTACTACTCCGATCCGGAGCGCGGCTACGCCTGGCAGGTGCCGCTGCTGACGATGGCGCGCTCGCGGTTTCTGTTGATGTCGGCGACGCTCGGCCCGACCGAGTTCTTCGAGCGCGAACTGACGCGGCTGACGGGCGTGCCCGCCGTGACGGTGCGCAGCGACGTGCGGCCGGTGCCGCTGGAGTTTGAGTATTCCGAGGTGCCGCTGACCGAGCGGGTGGGCGCATTGCTGGCCGGCGACCGGGCGCCGGTCTATCTCGTGCATTTCACCCAGCGCGAGGCGGCGGAGGCGGCGCAGAATCTGATGAGCCTCGACGTGTGTTCGAGGGAGGAAAAGTCCGCGCTGGCCGCGGCGCTGGAACGGGTGCGGTTCAACAGCCCGTACGGCCGGGAGATGAAACGCTGGCTGCGCCACGGCATCGGCGTGCACCACGCCGGCCTGCTGCCGAAATACCGCGTGCTGGTCGAGACGCTCGCGCAGCAGGGCCTGCTCAAGCTCATCTGCGGCACGGACACGCTCGGCCTGGGCATCAACGTCCCGATCCGCACGGTCGTCTTCACCCAGTTGTGGAAATACGACGGCCGCAAGGCGGCGATCCTCAGCGTGCGCGATTTCCGGCAGATCGCGGGCCGGGCCGGCCGCAAGGGATTCGACGACCGCGGTTACGTGATCGTGCAGGCGCCGGAGCACGTCGTCGAAAACAAGCGCGCCGACGAGAAGGCCGGGGATGACGCGAAGAAGCAGCGCAAGCTCGTGAAGCGCCGGCCGCCGGACGGATTCGTGAGCTGGGATGCCAACACGTTCGAACGCCTCCGGACCGCGCCGATGGAAGGACTGGTCTCCCGCTTCGAGGTGACGCACGGCATGCTGCTGCTCGTGCTCAGCCGCGAGGCCGACGGCTGCCGCGTGATGCGGCGGCTGATCGACGACTGTCACGAAACGCCGCATCGCAAGCGGAAGCTGCGCCACCGCGCGTGGCAACTGTTCCGCTCGCTGCTCGAACGAGGAATCGTCGCGTGGATCCCGCCCGAGCCGTCGGGGCGCAAGCTGCGGGTGAATGTGGAGCTGCAGGACGATTTCTCGCTGCACCAGGCGCTCTCGCTCTACCTGATCGACACGCTGCCGCTCCTCGATCGGGCGTCGCCGGATTATCCGTTCGATGTGCTCACGCTGTGCGAGGCCATCGTCGAAGATCCGGACCAGATCCTGCGGAAACAGGTCGACCGGCTGAAGACGGACAAGATGGCCGAGATGCGCGCGGCCGGCGTGCCGTACGAGGAACGGATCGCCAAGCTCGACGAGATCGAGCATCCGAAGCCGCGGCGCGAGTTCCTGTACGAGACGTTCAACACGTTCGCGGCGGCGCATCCCTGGGTGGGGGAGGAGAACATCCGGCCGAAGTCCATCGCCCGGGAGATGTACGAACGGTACCTATCCTTCGCCGACTATATCCGGGGCTACGGACTGGAGCGTTCGGAGGGTTTGCTGCTCCGGCATCTGTCGCAGGTGTGGAAGGTGCTGGCCCAGACGGTGCCGGACGGGGCCAAGACCGACGAGGTGGTGGAAATGGAGATCTATTTTCGCGAGCTGATCCGCGGAATCGACTCGAGTCTGCTCGAGGAATGGGAGCGCCTGCGGGATCCCGGTTTCGTGGCCGCGGAGGCGGCGGACAAGCCGGCGCGCCCGGCGGCGGTCGACGTGACCCGCGATGGCGCGGCATTCCGGCGGCTGGTGCGGACCGCGATCCTGGGCTTCCTGCAGGACGTGGCCGGGCGCAACTGGGAAGGCGCCGCGTCACGCTTGCAGAGCGGAGAGGAGGCGATGCCGGCGGAAGGCGAGCCGGCCTCGGACGAGGCGCGCCGGATCGAGGCGGCTTTCAGCGCGTATTTCGAGGCGCGCGGCCGTTTCCGGCTGGATCCGGAGGGGCGCTCGATGAAACACACACATTGGGCGGAGGATCGCGATGCCGGGGAGTGGACGGTGTCACAGATGCTGATCGACGGCGAAGAGCGGAACGATTGGGAAGCGCGATTTACCGTCCTGATGGCGCCATCGCGGGCCGAGAACCGGGCGGTCGTGCGGTTCGTCGAGGTGCGCCCTGTGAGCGCGTATTAGCCAATGTGTGGGGCGGGGGTCGCCGAACCCCGCCGGGGATTTGAATTGCGGAATTCTGCGGCGCGGTTCGGCGACCGCGCCCTACAAAGGCCAAAAGGAGGCCAGCAAGCTGACCGGCATATCCTTCATCGGCCGGCGACCTTTTGCCACGGGCCCGAAAGCCGGGGGTCCTCGCGCCGTTCCATCGCCTTCAGGTCCGCCCGCGCGAGTTGCATTTCTTCCAGGATCCGGGAGGCATATTCCAACAGGTGGCGGCCGGATTGCGTTAACTGCGCCTTGCGGCCCAGCCGGTCGAAAAGACGGCATTCCAGTTCATCCTCCAACGATTTGATGGCGTGGCTCACGGCCGACTGCGTGAGGAACAGTTCACGGGCGGTCACGGTAAAGCTGCCACAA
>DASRKV010000084.1:0-6807 GCA_035648795.1 Opitutaceae bacterium | reverse complement strand
GCCTTTCTCGATACCGCCACGGTCCGGCGATCCTATGCCGATCTGGTCCGCGCGAAGGAGGACTTGTCGGACTTCGACTGTTATGCCTGTCACGAAAAGAACAAGGCTCCGGTCCTGCGCTTTGATGCGAAACAGAACCTGGTGATTCCCCAGGAACACTCCGACATCGTGATGGGGCACGGCGAGCACGGTCGGAACAACAATTGTTTCAATTGCCACGATGAAAACAACCTGGAGCAGCTGCAGACCCGCGACGGTCGCGTGGTGAGATTTCAGGACAGCCCGCAACTGTGCGGCAGTTGTCATGGTCCGACCTTCGAAGACTGGGAGGCGGGCGCCCACGGCCGCATCAGCGGCTATTGGGACCGGGGGCTCGGCCCGTACAAGCGGCAGCAGTGCGTGAACTGCCACAATCCGCATTCCCCCAAGTTTCCCTCCCGGAAGCCCGCGCCCGGACCGCACCTTCTGCGGCCGCCGATCGCGGTACCCACCATGGCGGCAGACGCCCACTGACATGTCCCTCCCCGCGCCCCCTTTGAATCAAGACGCCTCCGCGCCCGGCACGGACATCAGCCGCCGCAGCTTCCTGCGCACCTCGGCGGTTCTGGCTTCCGGTCTGGCTGCGCTCGCCGCCAGTCTGTCCCCGCTACGCGAACTGGACGACTACACGTCGCTGGACCGGTTCATGCAGAAGTATTACAAGGAACTGACGCCGGAAGAGATGAAAAAAGTCCTCCAGCGCATCGCGGCCGACGTGGAGCGCGAATACGGCATCCGGCCGCACGTGCGGGATCTCAAGCCGATGGACGGCGTTGAGTTTGTCTACGCCCTCAACCTGACGCGCTGCATCGGCTGCCGCAAATGCGTGCACGCGTGCGTCCAGGAGAACAACCAGTCCCGCACCCCGGAGATTCAGTACATCCGGGTGCTCCGCATGCCGCACGGTTCGCTCGACATCGACAAGGCGGAACACAACTACGCGCCCGAGTCGGTTCCGGAAAAGGGTTACTTTTACATGCCGGTCCAATGTCAGCAGTGCAAGAACCCGCCCTGCGTCAAGGTCTGCCCGGTCCACGCCACGTGGCAGGAGACGGATGGCATCACGGTCATCGACTACGACTGGTGCATTGGCTGCCGGTATTGTGAAGCCGCCTGTCCGTACTGGGCCCGACGGTTCAACTTCACCAAGCCCTCGATCCCCAAAGACCGGTTGAATCCGGACATGGCCTACCTCGGCAACCGCCCGCGGCGCCAGGGCGTGATGGAGAAATGCCATTTCTGCATCCAGCGCACCCGGGTGGGCCGTTATCCGGCCTGCCTGGAGGTCTGCCCGACCGGCGCGCGGAAGTTCGGCAACATCCTCGACCCGAACAGCGAGGTTTCCTACATCCTCCGCACCAAGCGGGTCTTCATTCAACTGAAGGAGGAATTGGGCACCTCGCCGCGGTTCTTCTACTATTTCGACGTATGAACCGTGCCCTGCGAGATTATCTGGTGTTTCTGCGGCGCTGCGGACGCATCGCGTTTGTGGGCGACTGGCGCTACTACGCCTGGATGGGCGGGCTCACCGTCCTCTGCCTGGTGGGCCTCAACGCCTATGCCAGGCAGCTCGTACACGGCCTCATCACCACCGGCATGAGCGACCAGGTTTCCTGGGGCGTCTATATCGCCAATTTCACCTTCCTCGTCGGCGTGGCGGCCGCGGCGGTCATGATGGTCATCCCGGTCTATATCTACGACAACGAAGAGCTGCACGACCTGGTCATTTTCGGCGAGTTGCTCGCCGTCGCGGCGATCCTCATGTGTCTCGCCTTTGTCACGGTCGACCTGGGCCGGCCCGACCGCTTCTGGCACCTGATTCCCGGCCTCGGACAGTTGAATTTCCCGGCGTCGATGCTGAGCTGGGATGTGATCGTCCTGAACGGCTACCTGCTTCTGAACGTGCACATCTGCGGCTACCTCCTCTATTGCCGCTACCGGGACCAGAAACCCTCCCGGTGGTTCTACATCCCGTTCGTGTTTGTCGCGATCGGGTGGGCCGTGTCGATTCACACGGTGACCGCTTTCCTCTATGTCGGCCTGGGCGGGCGGCCGTTCTGGAATTCGGCGATCGTCGGTCCCCGTTTCCTGGCGTCAGCCTTCACGGCCGGCCCGGCCATGATCATCCTCGCGCTGCAGGTCATCCGGCGCATCACCGAATACCACATCACCGACAAGGCGCTGCTGACGCTCCGCAGCATCGTTCAGGTTTCGATGCTGATCAACGTGTTCCTCCTGGTGAACGAGGTGTTCAAGGAGTTCTACTCGGGCAACCTGCACGTGGCCTCGTCAAAGTACCTGTATCTCGGGCTGGATGGATACCACGCGCTGGTGCCGTGGATCTGGACGGCCATCGTCTTCAATCTCGTCGCCATGTTTCTGCTGGTGCTGCCGCTCAGTCGCAGCCTGAAGTGGCTGAACTTGACCTGCGTGCTCTGCATCGCGGGCATCTGGATCGAGAAAGGCATGGGTCTGGTGGTTCCCGGCTTCATTCCCACGCCGCTCGGTCAGATCGTGGAATACCGTCCCTCGCTCAACGAGACGCTGATCTGCATCGGCATTTGGGCCTTCGGCCTCCTCGCCTACACGATTTTTCTCCGCATGTCGGTGCCGATCCTGCAGGGGCGGCTCTCCCGGGCGAACGAAGGACGGCAGCTCCCCGACGCGGCGGGCGAGCCGACCGTCAGCCCCGCCAGACCTTGAGCATCGCGGTCATGCCGACGAAGCTGACAGTCGACGACGCGCGCCAGTCGCTCAACGCCCACGTGGCCGAGAAAGGCGCGGAGATTCGCGCGAAATATGGTCCGACGATCGGGTGGGCCGAGTTGCAGCGCGTGGTGGCGGACCGCGCCTGTGTGCGCTATCCCTGTGCAATCGCCTTTGACGCCGGTCCACTCGAGCCGGGGGAATGCGCGCATCCGGTGGTAGCGGGCGGCCGGCCGGAGGATGGTTTCAGGCTGTGCGTCCATCCGTCCTTCAGCACGCAACTGGAGCAGGTGCCCTACCTGGTGTTGTATCAGCTCGTCCTCGTGAACTACGGCGAGTTCGCCTCCGCGGACGACGCCGAGACATTTGGCGCCAGCGCGCTCGGCCTCACCAAAAACGACTATTATCAGCGCCTCTGTGCGCTGGCCGACGGGCTGGCGAGGCGCCACCCCGGGGTTGCGTAGCCGCGAGCGCCAGCGAGCGGTTCAGCTTGTGACCCCGAGCGCATGGAAGCCACATCAGGCGCCTGGCTTGATGTCCGCTGCGCGGACAAGACGATGGGAGGCTAACGGCTCTCGTCGCCGGGCGGGCGCTCAGACGGTGGCTCCTGGTTGGCGGGGAGATGCTGCGGCAGGAAGACGTAATAATTCATCAGCCACCAGCTCCGCGACGAGCGGTAGAACAGCAGCGGGGCGACGATGGCGCCGGCGCCGGCGAGGATCGCCGCCGTCCCCCACTGCAGAACCCCGGACCACGCTAGCAGCAGGATCGGCAGCAGGACCCCGACCAGTGTCGCCCCGTAGTTGAGGGACATCGACCCGAGAAAAAAGCCCTCGTCCCGCTCGATTTTCAGCCCGCACCGGGGGCAGGCGGGATTCACCTCGAAAAGCCTTCCCGGCCTGAACAAGGTGTGCCCGCCGCAATTGGGACAGCAGTTCGTAAGCCCGCGAACGATGATTTGTTGCCGAGTGACCTTCACGCAAGCGGCCGAAAACAAAACGCGCCCCACCGTGCGGCGGAGCGCGGAAAAATGCAACCGACCGGGCCGATTACGCCCCGAGCTGGTAGCGCACGAAACGACGGACCTGGATGTTCTCCCCGATCTTCGCGACCTTCTCCGTGATGATGTCCTTCACCGATTTCTCGTTTTGTTTCACGAAGGGCTGATCGAGCAGGCAGACAATGGAATAGAACTTCTCCAGTTTGCCCTCGATGATCTTCTGGATCGCGGCCGGCGGCTTGCCCGCCACCTGGGCCGAGGCAATATCGCGTTCCTTGGCCAGATCAGCCTCCGGGACCTCCTCGCGGCGGACGTATGTTGGATTGGCGGCGGTGATCTGCAGACACAGGTCGCGGCAAAGCGACTTGAACTCGTCGGTGCGCGCCACGAAATCGGTCTCGCAGTTCACCTCGATCATCACGCCGACCTTGCCCGCGAGGTGGATGTAACTTTCGATCAATCCCTCGCGGGTCGCGCGCTCGGACTTCTTGGCGGCGGACGCGGCGCCGCGTTTGCGCAGGATCGTGATGGCTTCCTCGACGTTGCCGTTGGCCTCGGTCAGGGCTTTCTTGCAGTCGAGCAGGCCCGCGCCGGTTTTTTCGCGCAGGTCGCCGACCATTTGGGCGGTGATGATTGTGCTCATTGCATTCGCAAAGGAATAGGAAAAATGAAGGGTGAAAGAGAATACACTCTCTTCGTTCTTGAATCTTGCTTCTTGAACGACGCGTCGCGCGTCACTCGTCGGACTGCTCGACGGCGCGGGCGGGTTTCTTCTTCGCGGCGATCTTGCCCGTGCCCTCGACGACCGGGATCGGCTCCTCCTCGAGCACCGCGATATCCTTGAGGTTCGCCGGCAATTCGATCTTCTCCAGGTCGACTTCGGCTACGACCGGGGCGGGGACGACCGCGGCCGCGGCCATTGCGGCGGAAGCGGCCTTGACGTCAGCCGTGCCGTGGGCCGCCCGGCGGCTGTCGCGCTGCGCCAGGCCTTTTTGCACCGCCTCCACCATCGTATCGACGATGATCCGGATCGATTTCACCGCATCGTCGTTGCCGGGGATCGGATGCGTCACCGTGGTGGGATCGGAATTCGTATCGACCAGCGCGATGCAGGGAATGCCGCAACGCTTGGCTTCGGCGACGGCAATGTCCTCGTGATTGATGTCGACCACGAAGAGCGCGCCCGGCAGGTCGGCCATCTCCAGGATGCCGTCGAAATTGCGCTGCATGCGCGCCATCTCGCGCTTGACCGCCGACTCCTCTTTCTTCGGGAGCTTCGCCATTTCACCACTGGTCTCCATCTGCTGGTAGTTCTTGAACTTGGCGATGGAGCGCTTGATCGTCGTGAAATTGGTCAGCGTGCCGCCGAGCCAGCGGTTGACGCAGTAGGGCATGCCGACGGTCGTCGCCGCCTCGCGCACGATATCCTGCGCCTGCCGCTTGGTGCCGACAAAAAGCGCCACGCCGCCATCCGCGACCAGGTTCTCGATAAAGTCGCACGCCTGCTGGAGCGCGACGTGGGTCTTGCCGAGGTCGATGATGGAGACGCCCTGGCGATGGTCGAAGATGTAGGGCTTGGAGCGCGGATTCCAGCGTTTGGTCTGGTGCCCGAAATGCACGCCGGCATCGAGCAGGTCTTTGACAGTAACGTTCATGATGATCGATGTATCTTCCGACACACAGGCCGGCCGGTGGGCCGCCTTGCGATCGAGTTGGATGTTTTGGTTATGGGAGCTTCGGGTTCGCCCTCACCCAACGGGCGGTGACGGCCAACAAACCGGAAAAGGTCGAAAACACCCGAGCGCACCGCGTTTGGCAAGCCGGAATTTCCGCGCTCCCGGCCCCCGGCCAAGATCCCTGGATTTTGCGGTGGAGGTGATGGCGCCCGGGACGCCATCGATCTGCCCTGCATTCCGCCCTCCGCCCCCGACGGCAGATTATCCGCATCCGACTCTCCAGTCGGTGATTGTCTCGGCGAGGAGACTGCATTTTGTTGGATCGCACTTTCCCATGAAGATACTGCCGATTGCTTTCCTCGCGGCAGGCGCCGCCTTCGGTTCGCCTGTCTCCGACCATCTCGGGCTCCAGCTTTGGAGCCTGCGCGAAGATCTCAAGACCGACGTCCCGAAAGGTTTGGATGAAGCCAAAGGTTTTGGCTTCACCGTCGTCGAGACCGCGGGCACCTACGGCCTGTCGGTGTCGGATTTCCATCGGGAGCTCGCCGCGCACAGTCTTCAACCGGTCGCCGCGCATTTCCAGTACGCCCAACTGGAGAAAGATCTCCCCGGAGTGATCGCCGATGCCAAGATGCTGGGCGTTACGTATGTCGTCGTGCCTTTCTTGCCGATGCCGGAGTTCGACTCCGCGACCGCGCGTGAGGTGGCCGCCCGCTTCAACGCCTGGGGCACGGCGCTGCAGGCCGCCGGCCTGAAGTTTGCGTTTCATCCGCACGGATACGAATTCCGGACGCTGCCCGAAGGCGGCACGCCGTTCGACCTGCTGGTCCGTCTGACCAAACCGGACGCCGTGTGGTTCGAGATGGACGTGTTCTGGGTGCTCCATGCCGGCGTCGATCCCGCGACGCTGCTCGCCAAATACCCCGACCGCTGGCGGCTGATGCATGTGAAGGATATGCGCCGGGGCGCGCCGACCGGCCTGATCACACGGAAAGCGCCGGTCGAGGACAATGTCGCCATCGGCGCCGGCCGGATCGACTGGCCGGAACTGTTGCGCGTCGCGGCCCGGATCGGCATCGAGTATTACTTCATTGAAGACGAGACCGCGGCGCCGTTGACGAATATCCCCGTCAGTGCGCAATATCTGAGAACCCTCCAATACTGATGACCATGCCTACCCCTGCATCCCGACTTTTCACCGCCAGCCGCGTCGCCCTGGTCGTTACGGCGATGAGCTTCGCCCTGCGCGGCGCCGCCATGGGGCCCTGGGCCACGGCGTTCGACTTGACGAAGGAACAGATCGGTTGGATCGACAACACCGCGTTCTGGGGGTTCACCATCGCGATGGTCATCGGCGGGCCGCTGTGCGACGTCCTCGGCCTCCGG
>DASRKV010000083.1:0-4513 GCA_035648795.1 Opitutaceae bacterium | reverse complement strand
ATGAAGAAGCGCTGCACTTCGTTCATCGCCCGCGCGTGCAGCGAATACGGGAGGGCGTATTTCGGCCACGGATAGTCGTTCGAGAAACCCGTGTTGCCGTTCATGTGCTCGTCGATGTTCCCGACGCCGTCTTTCCACGATGCCAGCTTCCACGCCGCCGTCGGCAGTTCGTCCTTCAGCACGCGGGCGAATCCGTAAAGCGTCCCCATCTGCGCCGTCTTTTCCTCCAGCGTCATCCGGCCCAGCAGATCGGTGATTCGGCTCTCGACGTCCAGCGCCGGATTCTCGTACGGGTCCTCCACCCCGTTCTTGTTCAAATCGATCCAGCCATCGTGGTAGATGCCGGCGGCCGGAGCCTCGTGGACAAAGAGGCCCGGCGGAGGCGCCGCCGCCGACACCATCGCCGCGACGATCGCGAACAAACTGGCGCCGCCAACCACGCATCGACTGGCGGATGTGAGACGTGAGATCATGGCGACAAGGAAGACTTTTGAGACGGCCAAACTCGTGGGCCGGTGAAATGCGGGTTACTCTTTCACCGTCGCAGTGATTCCGGCTGAAAAACCCGCCAGATTCAAGCTCACGACCAAATTCGTGGCTCGATTCTGTTGAGAATCGGCCTCCGCGGCACAAACCGCGGAATCACTGCTCAGCCAGGGTGCTCCTTTACCCATGCCACGACCTTCTGACTGCGCCGCTGTGTCAGCCTTCGCCGAAAACTTAAGCTGCTCTCGTTTGCCCGCTTAGCGAAGCTGGTGCCCGGAGTCGGGGTCGAACCGACACGACTTTTAAGGTCGCGGGATTTTGAGTCCCGTGCGTCTGCCAATTCCGCCATCCGGGCGCACCAGAGGGGCCAAACGGTAGGACGGCGACCCTCGAAGTAAACGCTTTTCTTCCCGGTCAATCCTCCCTTGCCAGGCGGCGCCCGCCCCTCGAAACTCCCCCGCCTATGTCTGACTTCCGCGTCTATTGCCAACCCCCCGAACGCGAGCCGTCGGAGATCCGGCCCTCCGCCGACGAGAGCCACCACTTGGTGGCCGTCAACCGCGCCAAATCCGGCGACACCGTGGTGGCCTTTGACGGCCGCGGCAACGAGTGGATCTGCGAACTGGCCGAGGACGCGAAGCACGCGGCCGTGCTCAAGGTTCGTTTCCGCCAGAAGACCAAGCCCCTCCCCTACGAGATCACCCTCGGCCAGGCGCTGCCCAAGGGCCAGTTCATGGACGCGATCGTGCGCAAAGCCACCGAACTCGGGGCCGCCCGCATCGTGCCCCTGGAAAGCGAACGCACGATCGTGCGCCTCGAGGGCGACCGGACCGACCGCAAGATCGAGAAATGGCAGACGGCCGCGGTGGAAGCCGCCAAACAATGCGGCAATCCGTTCGTGCCGGAAATCCTGCCGGTGCAGTCCGCCGGCGCCTTCATGGAAGCCAGCCGCGACTACGATCTGAAGCTCATCGCCAGCCTCCAGCCCGGGGCCAAATCATTGAAGAGCGTCCTCCCGGCATTCGCCGCGGCGAACGGCCGGGCGCCGCGCACGGTGCTCTGGCTGGTCGGCCCCGAAGGCGACTTTACACCCGCGGAGTTGAGCCTGGCGCGCGCGTCGGGCTTCGAGCCGATCACGCTGGGCCCGCTCGTCCTCCGCTGTGAAACCGCGGCGGTCTACGCGCTCAGCGTGTTGAGTTACGAACTGCAGGCTGCCGGGAACTGAGGCGTATCTATACCAATTGCAGGAGCCTGCTCGCAAGCGATTCCCGAGTCAGATTCGCCTGCAAGCAGGCTCCTACATCGATCACCTGGCATTAACATCCATGAGGGACGGCGGGGTTCATTGAATAGACACGGATAAGGCCGGACCGCAGAACATTTTTCGCGGCGGCGGCCGCAACCCAAGCCAGCAGATCGAGCAATGCGCGCCGAGGCTGTCGTGTTTCCGTAATACGTCGTCAACCGGCCGCACGTGAGCGTCGCACCCCTTGACCGATTTGCTACGCTCGCCTTTCGGACGAGGCGGGCTTTCTTTGCCCATCCACCTTCCCGTTTCCGCTTCCCGACATCAGGTCTTCGCTCTCCGATTTCCGGTCTCCTGTTTCCGCTATTCTTCCCATGCCCGCCGATAACCGCATTCCTGTCACCGTCCTCACCGGTTTTCTCGGTGCCGGCAAGACCACATTGCTGAACCGCGTGCTCACCGAGCAGCACGGCCGCAAAATCGCCGTCATCGAAAACGAATTTGGCGAGGTCGGCGTGGACAACCAGCTCGTCATCCAGGCCGATGAAGAGATTTTCGCCATGAACAACGGGTGCCTTTGCTGCACCGTCCGCGGCGATCTGCTCCGGATCCTCGCCCGGTTGCTCAAGCGCAAGGACCGCCTTGACGGCGTGCTCATCGAGACCACCGGCCTCGCCGACCCGGGACCCGTCGCCCAGACTTTCTTCACCGATCCGGAGATCCGCGAGGCCTATCGGCTCGATGGCATCGTGACCGTGGTCGACGCCAAACACGTCGCGCTGCACCTCGACGATGGCAAGGAGGCGAAGGAGCAGGTCGCATTCGCCGACGTCATTCTCATCAACAAGACCGATCTCGCCGGCGCCGCCGAACTCGACCGGCTCGAGGCGCGCCTCCATCGCATGAACACCGCGGCGCGGATCCACCGGACACGCGATTGCGACGTCGCCATCGACCGCGTGCTCAACGTCGGCGGCTTCAACCTCAGCCGGGCCAACGACCTCGATCCGCGCTTTCTGGAGCCGGAGTATCCGTTCGAATGGGCCGGCGTCTATGAACTCGCCGCCGGGACCTACGCGCTTTGCCTCGGCCTGCCCGCCGGCGCCCCGGCGGAGGAGGGCCACCACGATCACGCCGGCGAAGAGGAACACGAACACGATCATGCGTCCGGTCACAAAGAGCATGACCACCACCACGGCGACGAGGACGAACTCGATATTGCGCTGCTACCGGTGAGCCTGCCGCCCGAGGTTACTTTTCACGATGCTTCCAGCGCTGCCCAGGCGGCGGTCGCCTCGGCCACGGCCGCCGCCCGCGACACCGCCGTGCAGGTTTTCTCCGACTGGGAGCGATCGGTCAAACCCGGCGAAGCGATCACCCCGGGCACGACGCTGCAACGGCTGCACCTCGACCAGGGGCACGCCCGTTTCCCGGTGGAGATCGCCCATGCCGGCCGCTACATGCTGTTCACCGCCCACGATGTCCCGACGCATCTTTATGCGCCGGGCGAAACGCTCGTCCGCTACGTCCATGACCAGGATTTTCGCCACGAGCATAGTCACGATGAGGAGGTCGCGTCGGTCGGGATCAGCATGCCCGGCGACCTCGACGGCCAGCGCCTCAACGACTGGATCGGCGGGTTGCTGGCGAAGAAAGGCCAGGACATCTTCCGCTGCAAGGGGGTGCTCGCGGTGCGCGGCTCGGACAAACGGCTGGTTTTTCAGGGGGTGCACATGACGTTCGATGCGAAGTTCGACCAGCCGTGGGGCGCCGCCCCGCGCGCGAACATCTTCGTGTTCATCGGCCGTAATCTGAACCGGGAGGAGCTGGTCGGCGGTTTCAAATCCTGCCTCGTAGGCTAAAGTAGCGAGTATCGAGTAGTGAGTAGCGGGTAGACGCTGGTTGCGGACCCGATCACAGAATATACCCGTTCTTTTTGACTCAATCTCCATCCAGCAATGGAATCCGGCGTTGGCCCGTTGCGCTGATGCTCGCTACTCGCTTCTTACTACTCGCTACTGACGCATGAACCTCACGAAAGCCTGGGCGGCGCAGCTTGATGATTATGTGATCGACCTCGCCTGGTCGCCCGGCGGGCGCCTGCTGGCCGCGGCGTCGGCCGCCGGTCCGATCAGCTTGTTTGACCACCGGGGGGGACAACTTCCCGCGCTCGCCGGCCACGAAGACGGCACGAACACCGTGGCATTCGCTCCGGCAATCCAGAAGTCAGACGTCAGAAGTCAGACATCAGAAACATCAGATCCGACCTCTGGTCTGCGACCTCTGACCTCTGAACTTCTGGCGAGCGGAGGGCAGGATGGAAAAGTGCGGCTGTGGGACGTTGTCACCGGCAACCAGATGGCGGAAACGGACGCCGGGCGAGGCGCCTGGGTGCAGCGTCTGGAGTGGCAGCCGACAACTACCTTTCCGGTTTCCGGTATCCCAAATCCGATATCGGCACGTCTGGTTACCGGTGGAGACTATCCGGTATCCGGTACCCCAAATCCGGTATCGGTGCGTCCGGTTACCGGTAGAGACTATCCAGTATCCGGTATCCCAAATCCGGTATCAATGCTGGCCGCCGCCGCCGGGCGGAAACTGCTCTTGCTGAATCCGGACGGATCTCTTGCCCACACTTTTCAGGATGCGCCCAAGACGCTCTCGGCGCTTGCCTGGCATCCCCGCGGCGGGGCGGTCGCCGTCGCCTCGTTTGGCCGCGTCGTGATCTGGGACGCGGATGAATTCCGGGTTCAGCGCGAGTATCCGTTTGGCAGCGCGATC
>DASRKV010000082.1:0-4930 GCA_035648795.1 Opitutaceae bacterium | reverse complement strand
TCTCAGCGGGCTGGAGACGATGGCCCTCGATTGCGTGCCGCATGTCGCGAAGATCATGGACCTGTGCAAAGCGCGCGGCGTCGGCCTGGTCGTGCGGGTGAGCCCGGATCCGGCCAAGGACATCGGTTTCAACATCCTTTCCGTCACCCATTATCGGGGCAAGGTGCGGGTGGTCACTCGCGATACTTTGGCGGAGGCCGAGCGGGCCCTGGAATAGGCGGCGGGCCGGCGCGCGCCGGCGGGTGTTTTGTCCGGAACCTTCGACCGCAGGGTGAGGTCAAAATCGCAGACGGATCTGATCGAAACAGGTGAGGTCATGAAGATCGTTCTCTATGGCGCCGGTGGCATGATTGGCAGCCGCATCCTGGCGGAGGGGTTGCGGCGTGGGCACGCGGTGACCGTGGTGGCCCGCGATCCGAAGAAATTCGTGCCACCTCCGGGCCGGGTGCTCGTCGTCCAGGGCGACGTGCTGGACGCCGCCAGTGTCGCGGCGGCGGTCAACGGCTACGAGGCGGTGCTCAGCGCCGTCGGCCCGACGGCGGCGGTCATCGCCGGGGCGCCGCGCTCGCTCATCGAAGGCCTCACGCGGGCCGGGTTGAAGCGCGTGGTCGTGGTGGGCGGCGCCGGCAGCCTCGAAGTCGCGTCCGGCATGCTCCTGCTTCAGACGCCGCAATTTCCTGCGAAATACCAGGAGGTGGCGCAGGCCCATGCCGCCGCCCTCGCCATTTTCCGGCAGAATTCGACGCTCGATTGGACCTTCATGAGTCCGGCGGCATGGATCCAGCCGGGGGAGCGCACCGGCCGGTTCCGGCTGGGGGGCGATCAACTGTTGGTCGATGACCGGAACGAGAGCCGGATCTCGGCCGAGGATTTCGCGGTCGCGTTCCTCGACGAGGTGGAGAAGCCCCGGCACATTCGGCGGCGTTTCACCGTGGCTTATTAGGGAATCGGACTTTGCCTCGAACCGGCACAATTCGTCTGCGCGCTCACAGACCCAGCGACGTCCGGTAAACTCGTGGAACGCGCTTGGTGACCGAGCAGAGCGTTTCCCACGGAATCGAGTCGGACCAGGCGCTGAACTCGGCGATGCTGATCTCGGCGCCATCCTGGCGGCCGACCAGCGTGGCCTCATCGCCGCAGCGCACCCCGGGCACATCGGTCACGTCGATGATGGTCTGATCCATCGTGACCCGCCCGAGCACCGCGCAGCGGGCGCCACGAACCAGGACCTGGGCGCGATTGCTGCAGGCGCGCGCAATGCCGTCGCCGTACCCGGCGCAGAGCACGGCCACCAGCGAATCGCGCTGCAAGGTCCAGGTGCGGCCGTAGCTGATGTCGGTTCCGGCCGGCAGGCGCTTCACCAACCCGACCCGGGTGCGGAAGCTGAAGACGGGCTCGGTATGCACGCGCGCCAGCATGGAATTGGGGTGGGGCAGGATTCCAAACTGCAGCAAACCCACCCGCACGGCATTGAAGGGCTGTTCGCCGTGGGCGGTCTCGAGACCGGCGCTGTTGTCGGCGTGAATCAGCAGCCGGCTGGGGTCGAGCCCCGCACAACTGCGCAACGCCGCCAGAAATCGCCGGCGTTGTTCATCCGTGAACACGGGGTCTTCGTCCGCGCTGGAAAAATGGGTGAACGCGCCGTCGAGACGGACATGCTCCGCCCGGCGGATGCGGGCGTAAAGCTCACCGGCGTATTCATGCCACACGCCGAGCCGGCCCATCCCGGTGTCGATCTTCAAGTGGACGGCAACGACGCGGCCGGCCTCCCGTCCCACGGCGTCGAACCGCTCCACTTCCTCCGACGTCGATACCGCGGCCGTGATGTCGTACTCGAGCAGGTATTTGTCCTCTTCCGGCAGCAAGGGACTCAAAACCAGCACCGGCCAGCCCGGCCCCAGCTCGCGAATCGCCGCGGCTTCCGTCACGTTGGCCACGGCGAAGAGATCGGCGCCGGCGTGCATGAGGCGCGCCACCGTCTGATGCAAGCCGTGGCCATAGGCGTCGGCCTTGACCACCGCGACATATTTGATGTGGGCCGGCAACGACGCGCGGATGAGTCTCAGATTCCGCTCGAGCGCGGCCAGATCGATTTCGGCCCAACAGCGGAGCGGCAGTTGCGGATGCGAGTGTATGGACATCGAAAGGGTTGGGCGGCGTTCCTGCGATCGTGACTTGCCGCAACTTGGCGGCGGGCGACAGTAGAGCAGCGGTTCATCGGCGTTGCGGCGGGCGCGCCCCGGTCGCGGCCCGATGGATCTGCGGAGTCCACGCAACGTACGTGGCTTCTTCGTGGAGAAACGCGTCGGGCTGCGGCGCGGCGCGCAACAAGTCAGCGTCGCATTGGTGTTGCCACAAATCGGGCAGGGCGTACGGGACGGTGGAAATTTCGCCCGGCGGACGCGCCCAGACGCGGAAGCCGGCGGGCGTGAAGCGCCTGCCTCCGAACCCGGCCACGGTGCCCAGCGGGACGCGCTGCAACGATCCGATCGTGCCGTCGATGGGGGCCTCGACCCAATGCCAGGAGTCGCGGCGGGCGTCAGCGAGGACGGCGAAAGGCGCCGGGATGCCGCGGCGGCGAAGGTCGTGCGCCACCAGTTCAAGGCTGCGATACGCGAATGCGGGCAGCGGGCGGCCTTCCGCCGCTGACCAGGTCCGCAGCGCCATCGCCGCCGTGCGGATGCCGAGAATCGAGCCGGGACCTTCGCAAAAAACCGCGGCGCCAAGGTCGGCCACGCCGATCCGGGCCTGCGTCAACACCGCGTCGACGCCGGCGAAGATCGCGATCCCCGCCTCTTGCTCCGATGCGTGCCAGATCGCCTCGCGGCCCGGCCGCCACAATCCGACCTGGATGCACGCCGAGGCGGAATCGATCAACAACACCCGGTGGTGCGTGGCAACAAGTGAACCTAGACTCGGCATGAGATGCTGGCTGACCTCATCACAACATGTTTCCAAGTTCAAGGACTCTAGCCTGCTCTTGAAGTCACGGGTCCTGGTCGTTGGCGGATTTCGGGCTGCTTGAAAGTCGCACGGGCAGCCTGCCCGCCCTAGGCTCGGCGAAGGTCGGGTCCCGCCCGTGGTGGGGACGATGCCCGGACATGAGAGAGACGCCCATGCCACGTTGGACGACCGACCACCCGGAGATACGCCCGCCCCTGAATCCTCGGGGCCCGCAGTCTGATCGCGGGCGTTTTTGACGTTGTCTGGGTTGGGCGCTAAATTGTCACATGGAAATCCTCAATAGCGATGCATTACCCTCCGTCCAGGCGCCCTCCGAATATTTCACCGGGACGGTCTGGCTGGATCAAATCGCGGTGGCCACGGCGCCTTCCGGCGTGCGCGTTGTCCGGGTCACCTTCGAACCAGGTGCGCGCACGGCCTGGCATACGCATTCGTTCGGCCAGGTGTTGCACGTCTTGGCCGGCGTGGGGCGGGTGCAAACTGCGGGGGAGCCAGTCCGCACGGTGAAGCCCGGCGACACGGTGCTGATCAAACCCGGGGAGCGGCATTGGCACGGCGCCGCGCCCCGGTTCACGATGGTTCACCTCGCAGTTCAGCGGGCGGGCGAGGACGGCAAAGACGTAGTCTGGTCGGAGCACGTGACCGAAGCCGAGTACCACGCGACCTGACCGCGTTGCCGGAGGCACGGGCGGGCTGCCCAGGCAAAGTGGCCCGGGCGTCTCGTCCGTGGTCCGGGAGAATTCCCCAACCTGGACAAGAGGCTCATGCCATCTTGGTCGACCGGCAACTTCCTCCCGGCCCCGCGTGACCCACCGAGCGGCGGCGGACTCGGTTCCCGCCGTCCGACGCGGTCGGCGGTCACTCGGGTGATTGCACCCGGGTCGCCGCGGACGCCATGAAGTAGTCTTGCGCACAGAACGACGGCTCGCCGTTGATCCGCGGCAGGGGCAGGTAGGCGCCGTTGGCGTGGAGTTCCCGGGCGTTCTCGTTGTCCTGAAACTCTATCGCGAACAGCTCGTCGAGCACGCGCCGGCGAAGATCCGGGGTTTCGAGCGGGAACAGCACCTCGACGCGGCGGAAAAAATTGCGCGGCATCCAATCGGCGCTGCCGGCGAAGACCTGCGATTCGCCGCCATGATTCTCGAAATAAAAGAACCGGGCATGTTCGAGATAACGGCCGACCGTGCTGCGGACGCGGATGTGCTCGCTCAAGCCGGGAACACCCGGCACCAGACAGCACGTGCCCCGCACGATCAGATCGATCTGCACGCCGGCGTGGGAGGCGGCGTAAAGATTGTCGATCGTCACGCCGTCGACGAGACTGTTCATCTTGGCGAGAATGCGCGCCGGCCGGCCGGCGCGGGCATGATCCGCCTCGCGGCCGATCAACTCCTGGATGCGCGGGTGGAGATTGTAGGGTGCCACCAGCAGATGGGTGAAATCGGGGGAAAGGCTGAATCCGGTCAGGGAATTGAAGAGGCTGGCCACCTCGTGGGTGATCTGATCCCGGCAGGTGAAAAAACTGAGATCGGTGTAGGCGCGGGCGGTGCGCTGGTTGTAGTTGCCGGTGCCGAGATGAACATAATGACGCAGCGCATTCCCTTCGCGACGGACCACCAGGCTGCATTTGCAGTGGATCTTATACCCGACGACGCCGTAAACGACATGCACGCCGGCTTCTTCGAGCTGCCGCGCCCACTGGATATTGTTGGCCTCGTCGAATCGGGCCTTGAGCTCGACCAGCGCGGTCACCTGTTTGCCATTGCGCGAAGCTTCCATCAGGGCGCGGACGACGGGCGAGTCGCCGCTGGTACGATAGAGCGTCTGCTTGATCGCAAACACCTGCGGATCGCGGGCGGCCTGCTCAACGAAATCAACCACCGGGAGAAACGAGTCGTAGGGATGGTGCAGCAGGATGTCCTGTTCGCGGAGGGCGTCGAAGATGCGTTCGGGGGGCAGCAGATTG
>DASRKV010000081.1:0-4542 GCA_035648795.1 Opitutaceae bacterium | reverse complement strand
AGCCGCAATCCCTTGTTGATCTGGAAGCTGTCGTCGAGATCGGGATCGTTGATCAAGCCCTTCCAGCCGAGGACGGTGCGCGGCTTCTCAAAATAGACCCGCATGATCACGAACAGCTCCGCCGCATGGCGCACGGCCAGCTCGTGCAGGCGGTCCCCGTACTCGCACGCCGCGGCCGGATCGTGAATGGAGCACGGCCCCACCAAGGCCAGCAGCCGGTCGTTGCGCCCCGCCAGGATGTGTTCCACCGCGTGGCGGCTTTCCGCCACAAATTCAGCCCCGGCATCATCCAGGGGCATTTCTTCGGCGAGCACCGCGGGAGACGACAGGGGCCGGACGGCGCGAATTCGCAGGTCAGCAGTGGGTAGCCGGGACATGGAGGTAAAGGGCGGGTTGGTGCCGGGTTTCTCAGCCGGGTTCATGCGGTTGCAGGAGAGCGTTTGCTCGCGAAGACAGAGAAGAAATCGCCTGCAAGCAGGCTCCTACACCGATCGCCGAACGGCTTGCCCGTTTAGGAGGAAGAGCGTGATGCCATTGCATGAGTCCGGCCTACAACGACCACGTCTGGCGCGCCTGATCCACCGCCGGTGTGATCGCGAGCACCGGCAGGGGCGCGAACCCCGGCAAGGTGAGGCGTTGGGCCCGGGCATGAAGGCTTAGCAGCAGCAGCGAGGCGAACTCCGACTGCGCCGCGCCCGCGCCCAAGCGGCCGGCCAGCTCGGCCGGCAGGATCGCTTGCGCGGAGGGAAGGACCTGTTTCTCCACGAGGAAAAGGGTGAGGCCGGCGCCGAGCGCCTCGATATAGTCCCGGACGTTCGGCGGTGGCGAATAGGCCAGGCCCTGGCCGGCGGGATACGCGGTGAATTCCATGAAGGCGCGCCATTGCGCGTGGAACTCCGCCAACGCCCGGTCGGCGGTCCCGGGAGTCCAACGGACCGTGAAAGCCTTGCGCTCGCGGAATTTCTTCACCTCCCAGAGACGCAGGACCAGTTCGTAATCCGCGTGTCGTTGCTGCAGGGCGCCGGTGAACACGTAGTCAATTCCGCCGTCCGTGGATTCCACGAGCTGGCGAATATGTTCGGGCGCCCATTCGACGTTGAACAATCCGTAATGTTGGCGCCGCAGGGTGGCGACGGCGGCGGAGGCCATCCAGTTGGCGCTGAAGAAAAGCGTTTCGGCAAGCCACAGCGGGATTCCGCGGGAGAGACGGCCCAGTTCCTCCTCGGGCCGTTTCATCAACTCGCCGAAATCCTTCACCCCGAGCACGGCCAGCTGCCCAAACGCCACGCGGCGCAGTTTGCCCTCTTTCGGGGGCAGCAGGCCGCCCGTGTTCTCCAATCCGTAATACCAAATGGGCTTGCTGATGCTGACGAGGTCGACTCTCCGGGGCTGATCGTCGTCGGGCGTGCCGCCGCCCGGAGTGGCGCCGGCGGGCGGTGCCGGCGCCGCCATTCCCTCGGCCTCGAGCAACATCATGTCCGCGACAACGTTCGAGAATCCGAGGAGCCGCTCCTGCAACTCCGGCCGGTTGAGGGCGAAGAGCAGGTCGAGCACATGTTGCGCGGCCTCCGGTTCGCGGACGGCGAGGTAGGCCTGCAGCAGGTTGAATCCGATCGCCGGGCCGTGCCGTTGCGCATCGTAGCGCGGGGCGATGAGTTCGATGATCTCCCGGGTGAGTCCGTTGACGCCGAGATCGCCGGACATGCTCACGAGGATATCCGCGCGATCGCCCGCGACGGCCAGCACCTCCTCGTAGATGGCCATGGCGCCGGCGCGGTCTTTGACGGCGAGGGCCTCGCGCGCGTCCTTGAGCCGCGCCAGCACGCCGCCGGCGATGGGCGCAAGCGCGATGGCTGGACCAGGCGCGGAAGGCGGCGTGGGCGCGGGTGCGGGTGCGGTGGTCTCCGGTACCGGAATCCGGACGGGCGCAGCCGCAGCCGGTGCCGGTTGAGAAACGAATGACTCCTCCGGTCGGCGGGGGCCGGGCGCCGGAGGCCGGCGGGCCGGGGTCTTCGGAAGGAACCGGTCGAGTAATCCCATGGATTAATGAAGAAACGCACCCGCGGCCCGCACGCGACGCAAAATTTCACCCTGGCAACCTGTCGGACGGAGCGTCCTTCCTCCTTCATCATGTCCGCCCAGCGGACATTAAGCGAAGCGCTGGCTCTGGCCTTCGTCAGCCTCCAATCCCCAGCCATTCAACCAAGTCAGCTTGGTCAGAGGGCGGCGCCTCGCTAGCGATGTTCAATGAGTTCGTTGTTGGGGAAACGCACTTTCTTGGCGTCGGCATATTTGTCGTCGTCGGCACGGTACCCCAGGGCACAAACATTGGTCGCGCCGTAGCCTTTGGCGGTCAGCCCCAAGAGCTCATCGTACTGGGCGGGATCGATTCCCTCCATCGGGCAGGCGTCGACGCCGAGCAATGCGGCGGAGGTGAGGAAATTACCCAGGGCGATGTAAGTCTGGCGGGCGGTCCATTCCTTGATCCCAGCACTTCGCGGGCCTTTCACGAGATCGCCCACCATCATGTCATAGTAGCCTTGGAGGCCGTCGCGCGCGGAGGCGCGCGTCTCGGCGATCAAGCCGACGAATTTCTCTATGTCTGCCGCGGTGACGGTGAGCTTGCGCGCAAAGACTACGAAGTGCGAGGCGTCGGTTACCTGCGGCTGGTCCCACGAGGCCGCGCGGAGCTTTTTCCGCAGTTCCGGATCAGTGACGACGACGAAATGGTAGGGCTGCAACCCGTAGGAAGAGGGCGACAGGACGAGCGCCTGTTCGAGCGCCGACCAGACGCTGGGGTGAATTTTTCTCGCAGGGTCGAACTTCTTTGTCGCGTAACGCCAGTGGAGGCGGGCCAGGAGCGAGTTTGTCGATAATGTTTCCATAGCAGTCTTTTTATGAGCCTTTTGGGTGAAAAATGCAAACCGGCGCAGCCGCAATCCTTGCGCGGTCTGGCGATGCCGCGGCGGCGCCGGTCCGGCAGATCGCCTGGGCGGCGATTGCACCAGCGTTGACGGAACGACACCCCACCGGCGCTCAAACGGCCGCGCCGCAGCACTTTTTGTATTTTTTACCGCTGCCGCACGGGCAGGGATCGTTCCGGCCCACCTTCGGCGTTTCGCGCCGGACGGTCTGGCCCTTCGGTTGCACGAAGCCGGTGTAAACCCATCGACCCTCTTCGCGCCCAAACAAAGCCGTCTCCACGTGCTCGCAATCCTTGCCGTCGGACCGGAAGCGGGCGGAAAACTCGACCAGTCCTTCGGTGTCGTCGGGGCCGCCTTTCTCGGTGCGGAGAATCTTGAGCCCCAGCCATTCGGAGCCCTCCGCCCAGTGTTTCGCGTCGTCGAGGGAGTAATCCTTGCGCTGCTCGACGCTCAGCGACCGCTCGAGGTGATCGTACGCGCGCGTCACGTGGGCCGTGTAGCGCGAACGCATCAGCGCTTCCGCCGTCGCGGCCGGCGCGCCGGCGATGATGGAGCCGCAGCACGACTCGTAGGTGGAACCGGAACCACAGGGACATTCAGACATGGAGCGCCCTTTCTCGTCCGCCCGGACGCTCGGTGGCAATAGCGAAACGCAGGCGCCGTCTGCCGGACGGTGATTTAGGAAACAGCACGGGTTTTGTGGCCGCGAGCGCCAGCGAGTGGATTCTGAGATCGGCCGTCCGCTCAAGAACGCGTCAGGTGATCGGTGTAGGAGCCTGTTTGCAGGCGATTCTCACCTCGGAATCCTCCTTCGCAAGGCCTGCGGAGGACACATCGCGAGCACCTGTCCGCCGAAGCTTCCAGCGAAGGCGGAAGCTCGCTCCTGCATAGATACGGCTTAGGGCTTCGTGACCGCGGCCGGTCCGCTGGCGGGGTGCAGAATTCCGCTGTCCAACAACCAGTCCGCCATCCGTTGGGGCCAGGTTTGGATCGAAACCAGCTTGGAGCGGTTGCCCATGTTGAAGGCGTGTCGGCCATGAGCGTAGAGATGAAATTCGATCGGAATGCCGGCCGTCTGATATTTCACGAGCAAGCTGGAATAGGTGCGGTTGGGCACGTCCTCGTCGTCGTTGGCGGCGAGGAAGAACACGGGTGGGGCATCGGCGGGAACGACGTCCGGCACGCCGAACGCCCCGGGGTAGATCAGAATCTGGAAATCCGGCCGGCAACTGACGCGCTCGACGGGATCGTCCGCGTGCGGATTGCCCTCGGTTGGTGAATACACCACCTGGGCGACGACTTCGCCGCCGGCCGACCAGCCCATGATGCCGATCCGGCGCGGATCAACATTCCATTTCGCGGCCCGACTGCGCACGAGCCGCACGGCGCGCTGGCCATCGGCCCGGACGTCCTTTTCGATCGTATAGGACGAGCCGGCCTCGCGCGCCAGCCGGTATTTCAGGACGAAGGCGGCGACTCCGAGGTTGTTGAGATACCGTGCGGGCTCCACGCCTTCGGGGATGTAGACAAGCAGGCGATGCCCTCCACCCGGACAGATCACGACGGCGGCACCGGTCGCCTTCTCTTTGGGTGGCAGGTAGACGGCGACCGAAGGATT
>DASRKV010000080.1:0-3165 GCA_035648795.1 Opitutaceae bacterium | reverse complement strand
CAACCGCACCGGGGAGGACAACGCCGATGCGCACCTCAAGCGGACGATCATGGGCCGCGAAGTGGTGGTCGCCGTCACCGAAGGCAGGCTTGATTTCGGGCCTTGGGAGCAGATCTTCTACGGTGAGTTCGATGGTCGCCGACGAAAGCGTGTCCTGGTAAAGATCATTGGGGAATAGGCCGATCCGCCTTTCACCGATCAAAGATGGCGTATGGCGCCAAGTGGCGGCGACAGCGCGCCGTCCTTCTGTTCGCCCTGCCGAAGGTGGGCTGGCGCGTGCTGAGAGTCTGGGACGAAGCGCGGCAGCGCGGAGATGGTCGCACCGCAGGCGCGGCCCCGCAGCGTCAGCGAAGGGGTGACCGCAGACGGGCGCCCACCGGGCGGCTGCGGTCACAACATGAGCTGGCCCGGAAGAACGAGGCCCGGCTGCTCGGCCGGCTCCGGCGGGCGTTCGGTCGCTGAATAGGTCCTCTGTGGTCTGCTGCGAGTCCACTCGCTGGGCGCTCGCGGCCACAACGGGCCGGAAACCTGATTTCCTGATTTCCACATTGTGTTCAGCCGTCCGCGCTCACAGCCACCACTTACAGCGGTCTTTGCTGGCGCTCACAGCTGCGACGGACATTCGCAAGCGGCAGGCTGAAGTCGTGACGAGAGCGAGAGCGATCGATCACTCCGGCTGCTCCTGATCGCGATTGAAACCGATTAGCCGTTTGGGGCCGGGCGGGTCTGCCAGCATGGCGCGGATCGTGTCGAAAAGATTCCGAATGGCCACGTCATGTCCTTCCAGCTTTCGCTCCAATTTGGTCAGCTTTGCCGCCAATTCCCGATGGGAGGCCAGCAGCGTGCGTAACTGGACGAACGCCCGCACGATCAGGATGTTCACCTGCACCGCGCGCTCGCTGTTCAGTACCGACGACAACATGGCGACCCCCTGCTCGGTGAAGGCGTACGGCCGGTAGCGGCGGCCACCGCGACCTATCTTTGAGGTGCCAATTTGGTACCTCAAGTTTGCAACTTCCTTCCGTGTAATATGTAACAGAAAATCGCAGGGAAATCTGGCGATATGTCTTTTCACCGCTCGATTCAAAGTTTTCGTCGCCACGCCGTACAGTCCCGCGAGTTCCGAATCCAGCATCACCTTTTGTCCACGTATCAGATGGATGCGGTTCTGAACGACCTCGATCGTCACAGGTTCCGGCGCCGTCGCTCGGGATTTCCGCCGTCGATTCATTTCTCCGACATGGAAAATGGATCGAAAGGTGTCGAGCCAGAAAACGCGGGTTTCCCGGGCGATGAGGCAATGATGGGAAGTCGGGGGTTGGTGCAAATCGCGCGGTACGCGCGACCCGACTCCAGTGGGCGTTCGGTCGCTGAATGAGTCCTCTGTGGCCTGCGGCGAGTCCACTCGCTGGGCGCTCGCGGCCACAACTTACAGCTTACTTCCGCTTCCTGGTGGAGGACTTCAACCGGCGGGCGGTGTAGGGCGCGGCGGGCTCCTGCACCAGAACCTCGGCGGGTATCTTCAGACCGCGATGCAAGGCCCGAATCATGCTGAGACTGAGAGGGCGTTTCCGGTTCATCACCTCCGAGACCTTGCTTTTGCTTTGGAGGTAGGGTCGGAGGCCGGCGGGTTGCAGGCCGGCCTGGTCCATGCGGAAACGGATGGCCTCAATGGGATCGGGCGTGGCAATCGGGAAACGCTCTTCCTCGTATTTCTCGACCAGTAGGGACCAAAGCTCGAGCTCGTCCTCGTCGGGAGAGGGCTGCCCCATCAGTTGCTCGACGTGGGCCAGGGCCGCCTTGTAATCGCGCCCGGTTTTGAGGACTTTGGGTTTCATGTGGCGGGACGGCTAAATGGTAGTGGCATCGATTTTGTCGTATTCAGCGTGGGTGCCGAGGAAGCGGAGGAAGACGATGCCGGTGTTGTAATGGATGCGGACGATGAGGCGGTAGGTATTGCCCCTGATGTTGAAGACGACGCGGTTGCCGGGAAGGGCATCGGCGGATCGGTAGCGGGCTTTGATGTCGGCAAAGGATTTCCAATGGGCGGCTTTGGTCTCGTGAAACCATGCCTCGAGCGGTTGCTCCGCCTCCGCGTGTTGTTCCCAGAAGTCCTTCAGTGTCTTGCGGGAGATGACACACATGGGGAGGCTTCATCGTTCCCAAAATGGGAACCGTGTCAAGCGCCGGCCTGATTGGACCGGCGGGCGGCGGGGAGGCCCGGATTGGCGGTGCGGAGTGATATGGCTCAACGACGCCTTGCAACGACGCGCGGCCGTGGCACGCTCCCCAGCGGCGATCACCGCCGAGCATGACTACCGCACCGGCTCCTGCCCCCGCTCCGCTCTTCAACTGGCTGACCACGCGCGGCGCCGGCGTGCTGCTGCACCCGGTCTGCCTGCCCGGCGATTTTGGCATCGGCACGTTCGACGAGCATCTCGACCGATTCCTCGAGTTTCTGGAGGCGGCGGGGCATACGCATTGGCAGCTTTGTCCGCTCGGCCCGACGGGCTACGGCGATTCGCCGTATCAATGTTTCTCCGCCTTTGCCGGCAATCCGTACCTGATCAACCTGCTGGAACTCACGCGATACGGCCTCCTCCCGCAGGACGCGCTCGGCCCCCTGGTCTTTCTCAACGCCGATCGCGTCGACTACGGCGCCCTCTACCGGCTGATCTGGCCGTTGCTCGCCCGCGCCCACGAGAACTTCCGCACCGGCCGCGGAACGGCGCCCTACGGATCCTTCGAGGGCTTTCAACAGGCGAACGCCGCGTGGCTCGAACACTACGCCTATTTCCGGGCGCTCAAGGACCACTACGACGGGCGGCCGTGGTGGGACTGGCCCGAGGAGACGCGCAGCTACGCGAAGGCGCAATCGTCGGGGCTGCGCCGCAAGCTCGAGCAAGCGGTCGCGACGCACGCGTTCTCCCAGTATCTCTTCTTCGGCCAATGGCGCCGGGTGCGGGCGACCGCCGCCCGGCGGGGACTGGAGATCATCGGCGACATTCCGATCTTTGTGGCGATGGACAGCGCGGATGCTTGGTCCGTCCCGCACCTCTTTGAACTCGACGAGCGAACGGGCCGGCCGCTGGCGGTCGCCGGCGTGCCGCCTGATTATTTCGCCGCGGACGGCCAGCTTTGGGGCAATCCGCTCTACCGCTGGGA
>DASRKV010000079.1:0-4692 GCA_035648795.1 Opitutaceae bacterium | reverse complement strand
GACAGGGATCATCGCCGGCGATTTCGAGGATCTTCCCGGGGACAGCGAGGCACATGAGTGAAGAGGTTGGACGGGGCCTAACGAACCGCGAGCGCCACGTTGGGCAAATGGGAACGCCGGTAGGCGGGAGGTTGAGGTGCGGTGTCCAGTCAGGCGGATTCGATGATCAAATTGGCGTAGGGCACGGTGTCGCCGGTCCGGATGAGTCCGATGGCGTTCGGCACGCGTTTTTTGAATTCACTGTGCGGTTCGAACGCGAGCGGGATGCCTGCCAGGTGGGCCGCCAGCGCCCGCTGTCGGGTCTTGTCGTTGTGCTGCCGGAATTCCTCCGCGGCGTAGACCTTGCCAACGGTGAAGTCCGGCCGGAGCGCATCGAGCACCTGGAGCACGGTGGGAATGTCGTCGACCAGCGAAATGTCGACCGTCTCGATCCGTGGCCAGAAGGGAAAGCCGCGGTCGGCGATGACGAGGGTGTTATGTGCCGCACTCCCGCCAGCAGGCTGAGAACGGCGGGATTGAGGATGCCGGTTTTGAGCATGGCGAAGAGAGGGGAGTTGAATACCTGCCCCAGAGCACGCCGAAAGACAAGCGCGGGAGAACAACGGAGCGGATCTCGTAGTACGTGATTGACATTGGGCGGGCGGAAATTCTGCTAGACCCTCCTTTTCGCCGCACTGCCCAGTAGCTCAGCGGTAGAGCAGGTGACTGTTAATCACTTGGTCGCTGGTTCGATCCCAGCCTGGGCAGCCATTCGACGCGCCGCTTAGAGCGGCTTGCTCATGGCCTGCGGCCGGCTCGGTCAGACAAACTGACGTTGTCGAGTCAATTGCCGAGGCGGGGCGAATGGCCCCGAGCGCAGTCGAGGGGCTTTTCGAAGGGCTCGTGGCCTGCCGAAGGTCCCGAGCTTGTCGAGGGGCAGCCGGCATTTCCGGAGCATGGCAGGAGGAGACAAGCAGATTGACGATGCGTCGACCGGCTCAGATTGAAGGGCGCATGGCCTGCGGCTGGCACAATTCTTCGTTTGAAACGGTGATCGAGGCCGCGCGGAGAATGATCCCCAGCCTGCCTGTGGAAAGCTTGCCGAATCCGTTGAAGGACGAGGCGTTTGTGTATTTCCTGCGCCTTCGCTCCGGCAAGATCTACGTGGGATGCACAATCGATCTGGAACAGCGACTGGAAGATCATTCTCAGGGCGTAGCGTGCTATACGACGAAGATCGATCCTCCCGTCGAGCTGTTGCGACTGGAGCTCTGCCCCCACTTTCCCTCAGCACGACGGCGGGAAGCTCAGCTCAAGAAATGGTCGGGGCAGAAGAAGGAAGCTTTGGCCCGTGGGAATCTTGTTCTCTTGAAAAAGCTCGCCCGCTCGCACGATTGAATGCCGGAATGCCGAAATGTCGGCGTATTTGGCTGACCTAAGGCCGGGCTAAATGGATGGCGGCTGGGATCTCGCCAGTTTTCGAGTCGCCCTGCGGCACCCAACAAGGCATCTTCACGGGTCAGAGTCGCGTTCGATGGCTGATTCTACCCCTACCGCCGACATTCTGCAGCGCCTCGACATTTTCCGGGCGGTGGCTCCCCATTTTGGAAAGGTCCTGCCGGCATCCTTCTTTCAAAAGACGTCCACCGTCATTCCCGGCGTGGAACGCGTGCATCACCTCATCGAGGGAATCTACAAACCGGCCTGGTCCGCCTATCCCCTCAGCATCGCGTCGATGTTGAAGAGCCCGTACGGTGACGTGGTTCACTTTAACCCGGATCGGACGTGGTGGATTCAGTACAGCCCGAAAGCCGGTGGCATGGGGATTGCCGTAAACGCCGGGCTGGTGCGATGTATGACCGACCGCCAGCCGGTGCTCGTTCTGCGCCAGATTTCGAGCAAGGATAGCTCAGAGGGTGCCCGCCACCGCCTGCTCGGGCTCGGTTTCGTTGAGCATTTCGATGCCAGCAAGGACCTGTTTCGCATTCGTGGATTAGAGTGGGCCGAGGTTGCCGCGCTTCTCGGCATGGGACTGTCGGACGACCTGCTCGAAACCGCATTGCGACTGGAATCGCTCGAACAATGGGCGCCGTTTGTGGCGGAGGATCGCGCGATCTACCAGGTGTCCCGACAGAAGCGCGACGCCGCTTTCAGCGGCATCGTATTGTACAACTACGGATACACATGTGCGGTCACGGGCCAAAGATTTCACTCGGTCAACCTTACGGAGGCGGATGGCGCCCACATCATCGGCAAGGAAGCGCGCGGCACGGATGATCCGCGAAATGGCGTCGCGCTGGCGAAATCAGTGCATTGGGCCTTCGACCGCGGTGTCTTTACGATCTCGGACCAATACGAGGTGGTGATCAATCCGAAGGCGCGAGCGGCCAGCATCGCCAATTTTCCGCTCCTGGAGATGGACCGCCGTCAGATCCAGCTACCGAAGGATCAGTACTATTGGCCGCACGCGGCTGCACTGGAATGGCACAGAAAAGAAGTGTTCGAGAAATTCAGTCCTTGAGATCCAACGTGGAAAGGGAGCCAGGCCGAGGGATTTGACATGGGCGGTCGGATAGGCAAGTCACCGCCCCGAAGGTTGGGCCGCCTCCAGGCCGCGCAGGCTGTTCCGCCGCCCAGGACTTCGCTGCAGCACCAGCTCATACTCCGTGGCTGCGTTCGCCGGTCGGCCGAGTTCCAATAGAAGGTCGCCGAGCTGTTCGCGCGCCGGCAATACCGCACCGGGGGTTACGGGATGCTTCTCGGTCGAATCCTCAAGATCCGCCGCAGAGCGGAGCTCCGCCACCGCCTCTGCGTCCTGGTGGCTTGCTCGCGCGATCCAAGCTCCCAACGCTCGACGCTGCACTTCGACCTGATCCGCCCAATTGTAGTCGCCTTTTGCCGTTGCCAGGCCGGACCGGATCTCTGCCAGCCGCTCCTGTTCGCGCCGCGCGGTTTCCAGGTCTCCCAAACGCGCTGCGCCCAAGCCCCGCGCGAAATGGATCACTGCCTCCGCCCACGGGAAATCCTCCCACGGGAACCAGTCGGGTCGCACCTTCAGCGCGGCCGCCTCTGCCCATTGATGTCGCTCGAGGGCGTAGCGCGCGGGCGTCGCCGCAAACGCGTACGCGGCCGGATACCGGGGAATGTCGACCTTGCTGACGGCGGACATATCCGCCACGACCTTTTCCGCCGCCGCATCGTCGCCGATCTGCAGGTAGGCGTATTCCAGATAATCCATCGCATGCAGGCCGTCGAAATGCGTCGCGCCAGGATGGGTTCGCGCCATCAACTGCCGGGCGGCTTCACGGGCGCCGAGGTTGGACTGGATCGATTCGTCCCAAAGGCCCAGTCGCGTGAAGATGTGGGAGGGCATGTGCTGGGCATGCGGCGAGGACGGCGCGATCCGCGCATAGGCACGTGCGGCAGGAAGTGCGAGACGGGCCAACGGCGGATAGTCCAGGCTGTGAATCAAGTAATGGGCGACTCCCGGGTGATTGGGGGCCAAAGGCAGCACGCCATTCAGGAGTTCCGCCGCCTGCCGCTGGTGGGCATAGGTTCGGTCGACGGGCGGAGCCGTGCCGAGAATGGCAAGCGCATAGAAAACCGTTCCCTCAATGTCTTTGGGATAGTGCGCGTGCAGCCGCGCCATCGTCAGCTCGTAGGCCGACCGCCGGGAGGCGGCGTCGAGGCGGTCGGCATTCTCATAATACATCCCAACCGCTCGAATGTAGTCGCGCTCGCGCTCAGTTGGGGCGCTCAGTATTGCAGCATGGGCCGCGGCCACTCGGCCCCGCTCGAAATCGGCTCGGGTGGTGGGTCCCCAAATGGGATGGTAGTTGCACATCGCAATCCCCCAGGAAGCCATGCCCATATCCGGATTCGCCCGCGCGAGCGCGGTGAATGCATTCTCGGCTTCTTCGTACTGGAACGAGTGCAGAAGCGCCACCGCGCGGTTGAAATCGGCCTGCGCCGTGGGTGGCCCCGAGACAGCGAATTGAACGGTGCCCAGAATTTCGCCGGGGTCACATACTTCTAAGGCATTCGCGGCGTGTTCATCCGAACCGGAAAGAATCACGGTCTGTGTCGCCAGCACAAGAGCGATGACGGCTGCGGAGATGTTTCTTCGGACCTGGTTCACGCGTTCATACCTGTGCTGCGAATTGGGGACTGGCAACGCGCCGGCTCGGGTCTCGATGCCCAGTCGGCAGCCTCCTACTATAGTCCACTCGCGTGCGGCCCGCAAGCCACCGTCGGTTGGCGCCAGCTGGGAACGTCCCATTGTACCGCTCAGCTATTGTCATGAATCCGCTTGGCCGCCCTTGTCACTGCCAGCACAGCGGTGCGCAATTCCGGCGAGAGTTCCGGCCAGGCAGTGAGGATTTGCCGGAGGTCCCAGCCTGGGCAGCCATTCTTGTTTAGATACGAACTGGCCGAGACCGGTTTCGAAGATGTGGAGGCCATGACGCCAACCGCGGCGCCGGGGTCGATGCCTAACTCTCCTGCTTGAGGCCAGGGAACAACCGGTGGACCTTGCGGCGCACGGTTGCCTTCTCTGCAGCCGTTCCGTCCTGTGACACGCGCGAAAGGGCATTTCGCGCATGAGCCTCATCCTCGACAGGATATCTGCGGCCAGGCAGCGCGAATTCGTTGGTCGGAATTTTCTTTCTGGTCGCTGTGGTTAGGTGTGCCATCTGGTGCTTTTCTTTTTGACGG
>DASRKV010000078.1:0-14526 GCA_035648795.1 Opitutaceae bacterium | reverse complement strand
GGTCCCACCCTGCCGTCTCCGCCCAATCCGTAGCGGACACGCGTACCCACAGGGGCAACCGCGCGGGCCAGACCGCCCGCACCGCGTCGACCACCTCCAGCAGCGGCCGACAGCGATTTTCGAACGAACCGCCGTACCGATCCGTGCGGTGATTGCTCAGCGGCGAAAGAAACTGATGGAGAAGATAACCGTGCGCGGAATGAAGCTCGATCAGTTCAAACCCTGCCGCCAATGACCGCTTGGCGGCGGCGGCGAACGCCTGCACGATTTCCGTGATGCCGGCCACGGTGAGCGCTTCCGGCAGCAGGTGCCCTTCCGCAAAAGGAAGCGCACTCGGCGCCACCACCAGCCAGCCGCCCTGCGCCGGCGCCACCGGCCCGCCGCCTTCCCAGGGCCGGGCCGTGCTGGCCTTGCGGCCCGCGTGCGCCAGTTGGATGGCCGGCACCGCCCCTTGGTCATGAATGAACTTCGTCAGGCGTGCCAGCGGGTCAATCTGCGCATCCTGCCAGAGCCCCAGATCGCCCGGTGAAATGCGGCCCCGCGCCTCGACGGCGGTGGCTTCGGCGATCACCACGGCCGCGCCGCCGGCGGCGCGCGACCCCAGGTGCACCAGGTGCCAGTCGGTCGCAACGCCGTCCGTGCACGAGTATTGGCACATCGGCGACACGACAATTCGGTTGCGCAGCGTGATACTTCGCTGCGGGAAGGGCGAGAAGAGCGCGGACATGGCGCCCACGGTTTGCGCATTCCGCGCCGGGGCAAGCCGGAATTGCAGGCGTCACGCCGGCCGCTTGACCGTGAAGCGTTCGGTCGTGCGGCAGTAGAGGTCGCCGCTCAGCCGGCCGATCAAGTCGAGTTTGGCCGGGTCGATCCGTCCGTCCGGACCGAGCACCGCGTCGCTGACATGCACCAATTGGATGCGGCCGAAGACGACATGTGCGGCGAGCGGCCCCTCCCCGATCTCCACGATGCGGTCCAGCGTGCATTCAAACGCGACCGGGGCCGCGGCCACGCGCGGCGGGCGCACCTTCGTCGAGGGCATGGTCTCGATCCCGAATTTCTCCGCTTCACTCTCGCCGTAGGGCAGGGTGGCCGCGGTGGCGTTCATCGGCTCCGCGAGCGCATAAGATACGATGTTGATCACGAATTCCGGAACCTGCCGGATGTTGCGCACCGTATCCTTCGGCTGGCCGTCGCGGTTGTTGACCGGGACGAACATCAGCGTCGGCGGGTTCGACGTGACGCCTTGGAAGAAGCTGAAGGGAGCGAGATTGTTCCGGCCGTCGGCGGAGATCGTGGAGGCCCACGCGATCGGACGCGGCGCGATCATGCTGGTCATCCAGGCATAGACCTCTCGGAAAGGGAGCTTGGCAAAGTCGAGGAGCATGCGAGCAATGCAGCGCGCCGCCGCCGGCCGGCGCGAGCCAATTTTCGCGGCGACATTAGGGCGCTGCCCTTGACGAATAGCCGACAATATTCCCCGCCGTGAGCGGATGCCAGGGTGCGCCGCCCTCGAACGCCGTCGCAATGGGAAACCTGGCGACCAAACATCGAGATGATTGTTCACGGTCTCATCGCGGATCGGGATTCATTCGGACCTTCGGCGGGCGGATCCAGGCATTCTAATCGAGCCTCCTCCCGGCTTGCCCCGGCGTATTCCGCGCCTAACGTGCCCGCCGCTACACCATGTCCAACGTACCCGCCCAATTCACCGGCGTGACCGTCACGACCAAGGCCAACATCTATTTCGACGGCAAAGTCGTCAGCCATTCCGTGCTGTTCCCCGATGGCTCGAAGAAAACCCTCGGCCTGATTTATTCCGGCTCCTTCCATTTTGGCACGGGTGCACCCGAGCGGATGGAAATCGTCGCCGGCGCCTGCCGCGTAACGCTCGACGGCCAAAACGCGGTGCGGACCTATACTGCCGGCCAGAGCTTCGACGTCCCGGGCAAGAGCGGTTTCGTCATCGAGGTCGAGGACGGTCTCTGCGAGTATATCTGCTCGTATCTCGGCTGAGTCCCGGCTGGCGCGAGTCGCGTCAGTGCGGGACAGGTTGACACCGGGTCACGCTCCCGGCATTCGCAATCACATGCGTTTCCTGCTTTTGTTCGTGGCCACGCTGACGGCCCTTTGGGCGGCGCAGACCGAGTCCCTGGTAAAAGTCGGCGACTTCCATCTCAAGACCGCCCGTTATGGGGCCGCCGCCGTGGCCGACGGCGACTACGTGTACGTCATCGGCGGCGACGACGGGCATGAAATTCTCAGCGACATCGAACGATTCGACGTTCGCACTCATGAGATCGTGCAATTGACCGACCGGCTCACGGCGCGCCGCTATCACGGCGCGGTCCTGGCGGAGGGGAAGATCTACGTATTTGGAGGCCAGGGCAGCAATCCACTCCCGTACCGCGAATCGATGGAGGCCGCGGTGGACATCTATGACCTGTCCACCGGACTTATCACCCAGGCTCCGCCGATGCCCACCCCCCGCAGCTATGCGGCCACCGTCCTGTTCAAAGGCAAGGTCTACGTCATCGGCGGCACCCACGAACACGGCAATGCCCTCGTTCAAACGGGCTTGATGGAAATCTATGATCTCGCATCCGGTACCTGGTCAACCGGGCCCGCAATGCCCACCGCGCGTGAATGCCGGGCCGCGATCGTCGACGATTTCATCCTGGTGCCCGGCGGCTATCGGTCCAAGGCGAGGCTGGCCCAGGTCGAGTTCTTCGTCCCATCGGAGAATGCGTGGAAACGGCTGCCCGATCTCTGCGGACGGGTCAGCGCAAACTCGGTGGCGTTTCTAGGCGGCCACCTGTTTCTCTTCGGCAATTTCAGCAACGAGAAAGACGTGGTGGACTACGATCTGCGCACCCGCACCTCGCGGGTGATCCGACCCGACTATCTTCCCGCGCGCCACACCGCGGCGGTCGTCCACGCGGGATGCATTTACGTGGTGGGTGGGAACCTGATGCGGGGAAATCTTACGTTCGACGATATTCAGGTCTTCAAACTGGCTACGACACCCTAGCCGCCGAAAGCAGTCTGGACTGGGTGGTGCTACCCGCGTCGTTCGTTGAGGTGGGCGAGGAGCAGCGTGAAGAATACGAGAACGAGATTCTGCAGCGGGAGCTGCAAGGGCGTGGGAAGTGAGTAGATGATGGCCACGGCCGGCACCCACACCCCGAGGTTGGCGACCAGCGTGGGCAGCACCGTGCGCCCGTACCAACCGGGAGTGCGGAAGTCGTCCGCCACCGCCCGAAAACTGAAACCGACCGCGTTCCACTTGTAGATCACCACCGTCAGCGGCACGGCAAGAATCGGACAATAGACGAACTGGTCGAGGAATGTCTTGGTCACGATGGTCGCCGCGTTGTGCCCCTCGCCGACCACACGGGCGAGAATCCGATACAAGACTTCGATCTCCAACCCTTTATAGCCCCAGAAGGCCGTCAGCAGAAGCCCCTGACGCCAGCCATATTGACGGCACGAGGCCGGATTTGAACGCAGGTAAAGAAACGGCAGGAGACCGCCGAAAAGCGCGGTGGAAACGATGCCGGAGGCGAATCCCGTCTCGGCCCGAAAGACCGTGAGTCGTTCGAAGGCCGCCCGCGTCGGAGCATGATGGTAGTAGGCCAGAACGATGACCAGCGCCGTGACCTGGAGCAAAAAGCCCGGGAGCAGGTTGGCCCGGGCGCCGCGCAGTCCGGCTTTCCAGGGCGGTTCACGAAGGGCGGTTTCAGCAGGCATGAAAAGGTTGAGGCTCCCACATCATTACGGTCCGGACCAGCGCGAAATGAAACCATCTGGCGCGAGCGAGCGCGAGATCGGCAAATCAACTGATTGCGCCGCTACGACGAAAGACCGCACTCACGCTTCGCCGAGATTGCGGCGGAGAATCGCCTGGAGCGCGTCCGGATCGCGAAGGATCAGCGTCTTGGCGGACACCGTGATAATCTTCCGGTCCCGCAGGGCGGCGAACGTGCGCGACAGGGTCTCGCTGCTCGTGCCGAGTTCGGCGGCGAGCACGCGCTTGGTCCCCGGCAACTGCAGCGGACCGGCCCGGCCCTGGGAGTGCTTGAGCAGCCAGTTGGCGAGACGGGTTTCCACGTCCTTCAATGTCAGATCGTCGAGCATGCCGACCAGCACGCGCAGATGCTGGCTCATCGAGCCGAGCATGCGCAAGGCGAGGTCCGGCCGGCGGCCGATCAGGGCGAGAATCGGCGCCTTGGGAATCAGCAGCACCGTGCTCGGCTCGACCGCGCGGGCGTCCGCCGGGTAGCCGATGGGCGAGGCCAGGGCGGCCTCGGCCAACGACTCACCCATCCGGAAAACATGGATGACCTGCTCCTTGCCCGCGGGACTCACGCGGTGAACGTTGATCGCCCCGCGCTGCACCACATAAAAGCCTTCCGACGGCGCCCCCTGGCGGAAGAGATACTCCCCGCGTTCCAGGTGGCGCAGGACGGTGAACTCCGCGACGGTCGCGAGATCCTCCGCCGACAGACCGCCGAAGAGCTGGCAGCAGCGCAGCGTGCCGGCGACGGCAGCGATCTTCAGCTCGGCGGGGCGTTGGATCATCGCCGCCAGATTAACTCCGGGCCGAGCCGGTAGTCGCGCAAAAAATCCCCGGGGAACGCGAGGCTGGCGAGGAGACGCCGGAACTGCTGACCGGCTCCGCCCGTGACGCGCCTGGCTGGAATCCGCGGCGCTGAGCCGGCGCTGGCGGCGATCAGGAACCGCGCAACTCCCGCCAGAAACGCGTGGCCCAGGCGCCGTCGCTGCGGCGCTCGACCGTCGTCGAGAATCCTTCGCTGCGGAGCTTTTCGATCAGCGGCGCGGGCAGGAATGGCGCCACCACGATCAGGCCGGCGCCCGACTCGAGTGCAGCGACGCGTTGGCGAATCTCCGGAAGCGGCTCGGCGCCTTGAGCCAACAGTGGCCGGACGTCGAAGGTCTTGAATTTGATGGCACTCATCGCGACGAACCCTCCCGCGCTTCGCCGGTTCGCGACTGGCAAGGAACGCGTATCATGCAATTTCATTTTTTGCGGCCCGGTCACCGCGAATGGTGACCAGCAGCATCGAAAACGGCTCCGTCGCGAGCACGGCGTGCGGAAGTCCCGGCGGCAGGTGCAGCAGGTCGCCGGCCCGCAGGGGCGTCTTCTTTCCCGCCAGCGTGAATTCACAGGCACCGCTGAGGACCTGCACCAGCGCGCAGGCCGGCGTGCTGTGCTCGGTGAGCTGTTGACCGGCCGCAAAAGCGAAGAGCGTCACCCGCACACCATTCTGGTCGTGCAAGGCGCGACTGACGATCCCGGCGTCAGAGAACTGCGTGACTTCAGCCAGGTGGAGGACGCCCGCTTGCGCGGGATCGAATAACGTGGATTTGGACATGGAGGGTGATTCCGATTTCAAGGTGAAACCTGCCGTCGCGATATTTCGGCGGGTCAGCGGCCCCGCCCGGCATTCCCTGCCGCAACGACGGCGCGGGCCGCCTCGGCGAGTCCGCCTTCGAGGCCGGCGCGTTGATGAGCGATCTCCCCTTCGCCGTTCAGGATGGTGATGAGGTTGGAATGGCTGAACAAACCCGCGGCATCCTTTTGGTAGCTCACTCCCAGCACCGCGGCCAGTTCGCGGATATCGTCCGGCGCGCCGCGCAGCAGCACCCAGCGGGCCGGATCAAGTCCGTGCTGCACGCGATAAGCCTGCAACACGGCGACCGTGTCGTGTTGATCGTCGAAACTCACCAGGACGAACCTCGCCCGATCGCGCATCGCGGCCGGCAAGGCCTGCCGGATCTGCGTCATCGCCTCCACGATTCGTGGACACGCATAACCGCAGGACGTGAAGAACATCGCCAGGACGACGGGCCGGCCGCGCAGTTCCGCCAGCGTGAACGGCATTCCGGCGTCAGTCGTCCACGTGGCGTCAAGCTGGTAAATTGAGCGATCCGACAGCGCCGCCGTGGCAGCGGCCGGTCTTCCCGGCGCGCCGCAGCAGGCGTCGGCGGCGGGGAGCGCCGAGGCGGCGGTGACGAGGCCAAGGAGCGCGGGCAGAAACAGATGGGCAGTATTCATGGCGCAGGGAGCAAGATTGAGGGAGAGGACGGAAAAAGATCGGTTGAAGGATCGGGCACGGCTTGAGGCACCAAATCCTGCGCCAGATTCCTGGCGCAGCGGAAGCCGAGGTTGGCGACCGTGTAATTTGCGCGCAGGCTGCTGCGGTAACCCAGGCGCATGAAGGCGGGATAATCCTCGCGGTCTCCGGCACTCACCGAGCCGCTGCCGCAAAACAAATTGCGCTCGAGTCCGCCGTCGGCGCGCGATTCGCCGGTCACCATGGCGGAATTAAAGTCGTCGACCCATTCCCAGACGAGGTCGAGCAGATCCCGGGCCCCATAGAAATTCACCGGGCCCGAACCGGAAGCCGGCAGCACGGCCGGAGTCGGCGCAGAATACCATGCGAGGGCGCGCGCCGTGAAATCGGCCTCGGCCTTCGCGGCGGGACCGCGATAGCCCGCGCCGGCGGCGCGCTCCCATTCGGCCGTCGTCGGCAAACGCTTGCCGGCCCATTTCGCATAGGCCCGGGCGGCAAACCACGATATGCGGACCACCGGCGCGTTGACCGGCGCCTGCGCACCCGGTTCGAGATCGCCGGCCCAGTTCGCCAGGTATTGCCGGTCGGCGAAGAGCGGCGAAACGCGCGAGCGCCGCCAGCGCGCTTCCGCCTGCACAAAGGCGAGAAACTCGCCGTTCGTCACGGGACGTTCGTCCAGCCAGAAGGCCGCCACCGGAATCTTTGCCGGATCGACCGCGTCGCGGAGCAGCGGCGTGTAGACGCCCGCGGGGAGGAGCACCATGCCGGAGGGCGGGACCGGCCGGACTTCAGCGCCCGCCGACGTCGCCAGCCATCCGGCGCCGAGGAGAAGCGCGAGACGCACCGAATGAATCGACGGCAGCGGGTTCATGGAGGGGGACCGGCTATTGCGATACGCCCGAGGCCTTCACCCGGCGCACGTCATCGACGGTATACGGCTCGCCGCCGTTGCCCCAGTCGTTGGTCACGTAGGTCAGCACGTCCGCGATCTGCTGGTCGGTGAGCACCTGCGGCGGCATGACGTTGTTGAAGCTGTTCCCGTTGACCGTGACCGGACCCGTGAGGCCCTTGGTGACGATGCGAATCGGACGCTCGCGATTAGCTTTGAGAAAATCGGAGCCGGCCAGCGGTGGAAAGATGTTGAGCAGACCCTTGCCGTCGGGCTGGTGGCAGGCGAAGCACGTCTGCATGAACACGCGCTTGCCGCGTTGAATCTGCGCCTCTTTCGTCAGGCCGGCGATCCTGGGATTGTGGCGGATTTCGTCCGCGATCTGCGCCTGCAACGCCGCCTCACGTTTTTGGGCGTCCGAGCCCGCAGTCGCTGCCTGGCCGAGATAAACGGCGTCGATTTCCTTCCCGGAGTAAATCAATCGGTTCTCGGGGCCGGCAACCTTGAGCATGCCCAGCGCCCCCTTGTTGAACGCGCGGAAAATAGAGTGGTCCACCAGGACATAGGTGCCGGGGATCTCGGTCTTGAACTCCACCATGGCCGAACCGCCGGCGGGAATCAGCGTGGTTTGCACGTTGTGTTGGGTGGGCACGGTCCCGCCCTCCTGGTAGACGGTGTCGAAGATCTCGCCGATCACGTGGAACGAGGAGACGAGGTTCGGGCCGCCGTTGCCCAGGTAGAGCCGGACCGTTTCGCCGACGTTGGCGGTGAGCGCCTTGTCGCCGACCAGCGAACCCACCGCGCCGTTGAACACCACGTACGGCGGTCGCTCGTCGATCGCCTTGGCCATGTCAAAAGCCTGCAGGCCCTCCTCGCCATAGGCGCCGGCCGTATAGAACTCGCCCTGCATGACGTAATACTCGCGATCAACCTTTGGCAGACCCGCGGCCGGCTCGACGAGGATGAGGCCGTACATCCCGTTGGCGATGTGCATGCCCACCGGCGCCGTGGCGCAGTGATAAACGAAAAGACCCGGATTGAGCGCCTGAAACGTGAACTGCGAGCTGTGTCCGGGAGCAGTGAACGACGAGGCCGCGCCTCCGCCCGGACCGGTCACGGCATGCAGGTCGATATTGTGCGGCATCTTTGAATTCGGATCGTTCTCCAGGTGGAATTCCACGACGTCGCCTTCCCGGATGCGGATGAATCTTCCGGGCACATCCCCGCCGAAGGTCCAGAAAAGATAATCCACCCCGTCCGCGAGACGCTTGACGACCTCGCGCACCTGGAGGTGAACCACGACTTTCGCCGCGTACTTGCGCGTAATCGGCGGCGGCACATGCGGCGGGGCGGTCAGCATCGCCTGTTCGACGGGCAGACCAAGATTCGGAGCCGGACCACGTGCAGCCCCCGGGTCAGCCGCCGCCGCCGCCGGCGCGGCTTCGGGCACAACGGCAGCCGCCGGCGTTTCGGCGGCAGTCGCGCCTGCCGTCGACGTCACAGCGATCGCCGTCACCGTCCCGGCTCCGACGAGGAGCGCGCGCACCGGCGCGTAACCCAGCACTCCGGCAGCGAGCGCCAGAAGACTGTTCGCGACGGCAAAACCAAAACGAGGGTTTCTGATGATTCTCATGGAGCTTCGGCGGGCGGGACTTCGGTTGGTTGGGTCACGATAGCCTGTCCGGCGTCCGGCGGCCTTGACCTGGATCAATCCGGCCAGGGTATTAGCGAAGCCAACTAAGCATCAGCATGAGCACTAATATGCCACCCATGATGGATTTCCCAATTTCAACCGTCGTGGCGGGTAAACGCGGCAGGAACGGGCCGAGCAGAAGCCACGCGCGAACAAGCAGAAACACCATCGCCAGCACCGCCATCCACGGCACAAGCGCGGCGCCGGCAAGGAATAGGGTTACGATCAACGCCGTCGTCGCGGCCAGAAGCAGGTTCTTTTCCCATTTTTCCGGGATCAGCCCGACCCCGCTGGCCACCTGCAACCAACGACCCACTCGGTCATTTTTCCGGATGACCTCGCGGATGCCTGGCCGACGGCGCGGCTCAGGGGATCTTCAGCTCCACGTCGAGCGGCAGCACGTCTGCATTGCGGAGTTTGTCGCGGTTGGCGTCGTAGATGTCCTGCCAGCGCGAGGTCGTGCCGTAATACCGGTTGCTGATCCGCGTGAGCGTGTCGCCGGGAGCGACCCGATGCGTGCGTGGCGCCGGTGTCGGGGGTGACGCGGAGGCGATCGGCGCAGACGCTCGAGGGACGGCGGAGGGCGCCGCCATCGCGGGTCGTCCGGGCGCGGTCCCCGATCCCGCAGGCCGGTTGCCACCAGCCAGGAGCATGGCCGCCTTCAGGTGCACATTCTCCGCGGCCAGGCTCGCATTGGCCTCCTGCATCTGCCGCAGGGAATCGCGAAGCGACGCGGATCCGGTGGCGGTCCTGTTTGCCTCAGCCTGCACCGCGACGAGTTCCTGCTTCGCCCTGGCCAGCGCCGCTTCCGTATCGTGGGCCTGGGCGGCCGACTTCTCACCGCCCTGCTCGAGCTGCGCTTTGAGCCGCTCGTTTTCCTGCTGGGCAAGCGCAAAATTCCGCACGGTCATCTCCACCTTCGCCTCCGCCCGTCCGAGTTCCTCCTTCAGACGTGCCATCTCGTCCCCGGAGCCGGGCGACGCCAGGGCCACCGTGGCATTGGCAGCCGCGGCCTGGGCCAGACGGGCGGTAAGTGAAGTGCACTCAGCCTGCAGGCCGGCGTTTTTGTGATTCAATTGATCGATGGCGGTTTGCGCCTCCGCGAACTGGCGCGCGGCATCGGCGTTTGCCTTGCCCTGGCGCTCCAGGCGCTGGCTGGCCTCGTCAAGCAACTGGTTCTGGCTGCGCAGCTCCGCCAGTTCCTGCTGGGCCTTCTGCAACTGAAGTTGAAGGTCGGCGAGCTGGCGGGTGTTCTCCCCGGCACGGCTGGCGGCGGCCTGCGCAGCCGCGAGTTCCTGGCGCGCCGCATCCAGTTGCTGCCGAAGGTCGTCGCGCTCCCGCCGGTTCTGTTCGCCGGTCGGGGCCGCCTGCGCGACCGCCGCCTGGGCGGCATCGAGATCCTTCAGCGTGCGGCGGATGTTCTGCAGATCGGTCTGGAGCGCGGCAAGGTCCTTGTCGCGCTGGCCGAGGGCCGCCTCGGCCTGCCGGGCGTGTTGTTCTGCGCTGGCGAGGGCTGCCTTCGCACGGGCGGTCTCGTCGGTCTGCTTTTTCATCTGGGCGATGAGGTCGGTGTTGGCGCTCTGGGCCGTCGCCAATGCCTTGCGGGCCGCGGCCGATTCGGCGGCCAGTGCGGCGGCCTGGGCCTGATCAGCCTGGGCGGCGACGAGCTGCCGGCTTTTTTCAGCGACCTGCGCAGCCAAGGCCTGGCGCTGCTCCTCGGCTTCGGCCCTGGCCCTGGCCGCACGGTCGGCCACCTGCTGTGCGGCAGACCGCGCCTGCTCCTCGATTTTCTGGTTGGCGGCGGCGAGTTCGGCGTTGCGCGAACGCAGCTTGCCCAAATCGCTTCCGACACCCTCCAACTTCGCCTGCAACGCCGTGAGTTCGCGGGTGGCGTCGCCATTCGCGGCCAACTGGCGGTTGAAGGCCTCCCGCTCCTCCGTCAATTTTTTCAGCTGGGCGGTCAGCTCCACGTTCGCTTTCTGGGCTGACACCAATTCCTGGCGCGCGCCTTCGAGCTGGCCGGCCGCCGCCCCCATCTGGGTCTGCCCGGCTTCGGCGGCAGCAAGTTCCTTGCGGGTCGTTGCGAGTTCCGCAGCCATCGCGGCGGCCTTCTGCGTTTGGTCCGCCACGGTAGCTTCCCGCGCGCGGCGAGCCTGCTCGGCCCGGGCGGATGCCTGCTCGTCGCTGGTCCGCGCCTGTTGTTCGAGCCGACCATTGGCCTGCGCGAGCGCGACTTTCTCCTCACCGAGTTTCTTGACCTGCGCGGTCAGTTCGTTGGCGGAGGCCTGCACGGCGGCCAGCGATCTGGCCAGTTCGTCGCGATCTCTCTGCAGGGCCGCCAGACTGGCGGCGGCCTGAGCGACGCCGGCCGCGACCTGATGGAGCCGGTCGTTCTGTGCTTCCATCCCGGCCATGCGCTCGCGTAGCGACTGCAGGTCGGCATTGGCAGTGGCCAGCCGGCCGGCGAGCTTGTCCCGATCCTGCCGCAATGCGTCGCCCGCGGACGCGGCCGGTGCCACGGCGAGCTGTGCACGCAGCTGGTCGCGTTCCATCTGGAGGGCAATCAGGTCCTTCGCGCGCTGGCCGAGGGCCGCCTCGGCCTGCCGGGCGCGCTCCTCGGCAGCGGACGCCGCCGCTTTGGCGCCGTCCGCTTCCTTCCAGGCCGCCGCCAGCTCTTCGCTGAGCTTCGCCTTGTCGTTGCGAAAGATGGCCACCTCCTGCTCCAGCACGTCGGAGTGGTCGTCGGCCGGTGCGGCGGCCGGTGCGGCTCGAGGGGTGGAGATGACACCGGGGGTCGTGCGGCGGCGCTCATCCAGCTGGAATTTTGCGGCGGCAAGCTGGTCGGAGGACATCTCCGCCACGAGGAGGCCGAGAGCATTGCTGCTCGAACCGTTTTCCGCCGCAAGGCTGAGCCAGACGTAGGCTTCAACCGGATCCTTCGGAACCGCCCGGCCTTCGGCGTAAACGAGGCCCAGAAAATATTGCGCGACGCTGTTGCCCTTCTCGGCCTTGGCGCGGAGGGGACCGATGTCGGGGTCGGCGCCCGCCATCCGGAGAGCGGGGGTCAATGCGAGGAGAAAGAACAGCAAGGCGCGAGGCAGGGCAAAACCAAGGCAACATCGGTTCATGGCAAGGTGGCTGAAATGCGCGCCGTTATGCTACGGTTCTTCGCCATTATCGCAATAGGGGAAGCAATGTTGACCGGCGAAAGGGAGCATCCCAGTCTCTGGACAACCTGGAGGACTGCCGCTCGTCGGCCGGCCGCGCAAGACCAGACGGCACGGCGACAAGCGCCGGCCCTACGAGACGAACCGCCGGTCCGCACAAAAATTGAGATGCACTCCCGGCGAAACCGCGGCTAATCCGCCCAGCGCTTCGCCCGCTCCACCGCGCGGTGCCATTGGGCCTGCCGGGGCTTCATGGCGGCGGCGGATACCTGCGACCGAAAGGTGCGCTCCGCCCGCCAGAGGCCGGCGATTTCCTCGCGATCCCGCCAGAAGCCGACGGCGAGGCCCGCCAGGTAAGCAGCGCCGAGCGCGGTGGTCTCGGTGGTGCGCGGCCGGACGACCGGCACGCGCAAAAGATCCGCCTGAAACTGCATGAGCGCGTTGTTGACCGTCGCCCCGCCGTCCACGCGCAACTCGCGCAGCTTCAGCCGTGCATCCGCCTGCATCGCGACCAACAGATCGGCACTCTGGAACGCGATGCTTTCGATTGCCGCCCGCGCCAGGTGGCCCGCGTTGCTGCCCCGGGTGAGACCGACGATGGCGCCCCGGGCCGCGGCATCCCAATGGGGGGCGCCCAGTCCGGTAAACGCAGGCACAAAGCAGACGCCGCCGTTGTCCGGCACCCGCGCTGCCAGCGCCTCGATATCTCCGGAACGGGCGATGAGTCCGAGGCCGTCCCGCAGCCATTGCACGACCGCGCCGCCGACAAAGACGCTGCCTTCCAGGGCATATTCGAGGCGGCCGCCCAGCTTCCACGCGATCGTGGTCAAGAGCTGATGACGCGAGGTGACCGGCTGGTTGCCGGTGTGCAACAACAGGAAGCAGCCGGTGCCGTAGGTGTTCTTGGCCATGCCGGGATGGAAGCACGCCTGGCCAAAGAGCGCGGCTTGCTGGTCTCCCGCCACGCCCGCGATGGGGACGCCGCGCAGCGCCGGCAGCGTGCTCACCTCGCCGTAGACCTCGCTGCTCGCGCGCACTTCGGGCAGGACTTCGCGCGGAATCCGCAACGCGCGCAGCAGGCCGTCGTCCCAATCCGCCGTGCGCAGATCGAGGAGCAGGGTGCGCGAGGCGTTGGAAACATCGGTGGCATGCACGCGCCCGCCGGTGAGCTGCCAGAGCAGCCAGGTGTCCACCGTGCCAAAGGCCAGCTCCCCGCGGCCGGCGCGCCGGCGTGCGCCCGGCACCCGGTCGAGCAGCCAGGCGAGCTTCGTCCCGCTGAAATAGGGATCGAGCAACAGGCCGGTCTTCTTCCGCACCATGGGTTCCAGGCCGGAGGCTTTCAGCTTCTGGCACATATCCGCCGTGCGGCGGTCCTGCCAGACGATCGCCGGCGCCAGCGGCCGGCCCGTGCGGCGTTCCCACAGCAGCGTGGTCTCGCGCTGGTTGGTCAGGCCGATCGCCGCCAGATCGGCGCCCGTGAGGTTGGCTTCCGCGACGGCGGCGAGCGCCACCCGCCGCGTGCTTTCCCAGAGATCAGCGGGATCGTGTTCCACCCAGCCCGGTTGCGGGTAACGTTGCGGAAACTCCTGCTGCACGGTCGCGCAGGCCCGGCCGCGCCGGTCAAAGACCATCGCGCGCGAGGACGTTGTGCCCTGGTCCAGGGCGAGCACGTAACGCGGCATGCGCCGAGGCTGCCGGCGCGCGGCGTTCCGGGCAAGCGCAAGGCGACCGGTCCTCTGGCGTGCTGGCGCGAGCCCAAAGGGTGCCAGCACGCTGGCGGCCTCCATGGGTTACTCCCCCCAATAAGCTCCGTGCACGATCGCCTGGGCCGGCAAATCGTCGCTTGTCAAACTGCTAAGCTAGCTTAGTATCGCCGCCCTTCATGTCCGCCTCCCTCGACGCCGAACGCCGCCTGGGCTTCCTGCTCAATGAGCTGAGCCATCTGCTGCGGCGGGAATTCGAACGGCGGATGCAGGAAAAGGGGGTCGGCCTGACGCGGGCCCAATGGTTGATCCTGCGCCAGCTCGCGCTGCGCAAGGGCTGCCGGCAGCGCGAGCTGGCGGATCGCCTGCGCTTCGAACCGGCGACGATCGGCCGGCATGTCGACCGCCTGGCGGCCGCGGGCTGGCTGGCGCGTCGCGATGACCCGCGGGATGGGCGCGCCTACCGGCTGCTCCTGCGGCCGAAGGCCCGCCGCACGCTGGCGCAGCTCATGCGGCTGGCCACGGAGCTGCGCGATGAATACTTCGCCGGCATCCCCCCGGCCCGGCGGGAGGAGCTGATTGACGATCTGTTGACGGTCAAGCGCAACCTCCTGGCGTGCCGGGCCCGGGCGGAAGGCCAATCTTTTCACCATGCAAATCATCAAGAATTCCAGGCCGCCGGCTGACATTGCGCGGGCCGTCCGTCCCGCGCTGCTCGGCCTGATTGCCGTCGCGGTGCTGGCCGCCGGATGCGGCCGCACCTCGGCGTCAGCCGGCCGGGGCGCCGCGGTGCCGGTCCAGATCGGAACCGCCACCCGGCAGGATCTGCCGATTGCGCAGAGCTCGATCGGCGCCGTCCAATCCCTGCGCACCGTGATCGTCAAATCCCAGGTGGATGGCGTGATCGCGCAGATTCATTTCCGGGAGGGCGCCGAGGTGGCGGCAGGGGACCTGCTCATCACCCTGGATCGCCGGC
>DASRKV010000077.1:0-13828 GCA_035648795.1 Opitutaceae bacterium | reverse complement strand
CTCCGCGCGCTGGTGCTGAAGGCGCTGGAGTTTCAATCCGTGATGTCGGAGAACACCGAGCTCCGTCAACGGTTGCGCAAGCGTTCCGAGCCCAGCCTGCTGGTCGGCGACAGCGAGGCCATCCGCAAGGTGATCGGCATGGCGGAAGAGGTGGCGCACAGCGAGGTCACCGTGCTGATCGAGGGGGAGAGCGGCACCGGCAAGGAACTCGTGGCGCGGATGATCCACGCCCGGAGCGCCCGGGCGGACAAGCCATTCATCTTCGTCAACTGCGCCGCGCTGTCGGAACAACTGCTCGAGGCGGAGTTGTTTGGCCACATGAAGGGCGCGTTTACCGGCGCGGTGGCGAGCAAGCCCGGCCGATTTCAACTGGCCGACGGTGGCACGCTTTTCCTCGATGAGATCGGCGATCTGCCGGCGAAAGGGCAGGGCGACCTCCTTCGCGTGCTGGAAGACGGCTGCTTCCGCATGGTGGGCGGCACCGAGCTCATCCGGGTCGACGTGCGGGTGGTCGCGGCGACCAACAAGCAGTTGCAGGAAGCGGTGACGGCGGGGAAATTCCGGGAGGATCTCTTCTATCGCCTGCACATCGTGCCGATTCTGGTCCCGCCCGTGCGCGACCGGGCCGAGGACATCCCGCTGCTGGTCGAGACGTTCGTGGAACATTTCCGCGGGAAGCACAAGCGCCGGCGGATCCAGTTTTCCGCCGAGGCGATGCAGCTCTGCCAGCGGTTTCCCTGGCCGGGGAACGTGCGGCAGTTGCGCAACGCGGTCGAGTGCCTCGTCCTGACCTGCCACCACCCGGTGGTCGGCGTGGACGACCTGCCGGATTTTTTGCACGCGCATGACCGCAACGCGGCGAGTTTTCCGATCCGGCCGGGCATGACGCTGGCCGAGGTGGAGAAGCTGCTGATCCGGCAGACGCTGACGAAGGAGACCTCGAACCGCGAGGCGGCGGCGCGGATGCTCGGCATCAGCCGGCGCACGCTGCAGTACAAGCTGAAGCAGTACGGCCTGCTCGCCGCACCCCGGTCCGACGCGGCGCCGTGACGGCCGGCCCTGGGCAAAAGGCACGGGCATCCCGCAGTTCCTGGTGCGGGTGGAGCTGCCCGAAGGCACCAGCCTGACGACGACGGACGCGCTCAGCCGCCAGATCGAGGAATGGCTGGCGCGCTTCCCTTTCATTGCCGCGGTCCAGGCCAACATCGGCCGCGGCAATCCGCAGGTGTACGACAACACCGCGCAAGCGAACCAGCGGGCCAACTACGCGGAGATTCTCGGCACGCTGCGCCACTACGACGTCCACACCAGTCCGGCCGATCTGGCGCAAGTGCGGACCGCGCTGGCCGATCTGCCGGACGCGGTGATCACGGTGCGCGAGTTCGAGCAAGGCGTGGCGAACGGCGCGCCGAAGAGTGGAGGGCGAAGCTCCCGCCGAGCCGCGCGAATCGAGGACGGCTCGGCGGGAGCCTCGCCCTCCAGGAAAAGCAGCGTCGCTCCGGAAACGCACTGCTCAGATCAGGTTGATCACCGCGGCTTTTTAGTATCTGTTGAATCTTGCGGAATGAAGGGACCCTGGTGGAGCGCGTTGTCCCCAACGCGCCCAGAGCGTCTTGAGGACAAGCCGCCCCACCCGTGGTTGTCGTTACATTATCCAAACCTCAGTGACTTCAGTCGTGGCCCAGACTCGTTCGAAGAAACGGAAACCTGGACGGTGGCTCCGCCGGGTGGGGTGGTGGAGTCTGGCGGTCGCCGGTTGCGCCGCAGTCAGCCTGGCCGCCTGCGATTGGTGGGTGGGCGCGACGACCGAAGGCCGGGTGTATGACCGGCTCGCGGAGCTGAAGCCGGCGCCGGTGGCGCTGCTGCTGGGCACCAGTCCGCGTAATGCCGGGCGGCCCAATCCGTTTTATCAGGCGCGCATCAAAGCGGCGCAGGAGCTGTTTGCCGCCGGGAAAGTGGCCGGAATTCTGGTTAGTGGTGACAACCGGCGCGCCAACTACAACGAACCGGTGATGATGAAGGCCGACCTCGTGCGGGCGGGCGTTCCGCGAGAGTTCGTCACCATGGATTTTGCGGGTTTCCGCACCCTGGACTCCGTCGTGCGGGCGAAAACGGTGTTTCAGCAGAATCGGGTCATCGTCGTCTCCCAACGCTTTCATGCGCAGCGGGCGCTGTTCCTGGCGCAGCATGTCGGCCTGGAGGCGGACGCGTACGTGGCGGAGGAGCCGCAATGGAACTGGTGGATCAGAGTGCGGGTGCGAGAGGTGTTCGCGCGGGCGCTGGCCTGCTTGGACGTGTGGGTTTTGAACCGGCAACCTCATTTCCTCGGCCCGGTCGAACCGGTCAAGTTGCAGCAGAGATGAGCCGCGCCGCGCGCCGCTGGCCGGAGATATCGCCGCGTCAGGTGGCCCGTCCGCCCTCCGCGCTCAGCCGGATCTATGCAATGAACCTCGCCCTCGCTCGTAGACAAGAACGCCGTCCGGTGATCGGTGGAGGAGCCTGCTTGCCCGTTCGACAGGCTCGGGGCCCTGAGCTAAGTCGAACAGGCAAGCTCGCTCCTACAATTTGCATAGATACGGCTTCGCCGGATCAGGGAACTGGCAGGAAGCGGACGCAGAAGGGGAACGGCACCGGGACGGGCTGGCCGGTCTGCGTCAATCGGCCGGTCACCTCGTCCACCCGAAATACGACCGCGTTGTCGCTGTCGTGATTGGTGCAGATGATCCATTTCCCGGTCGGATCGAAGGTGAAATTGCGTGGCATCTTGCCCTGGGTCGAAACCTGTTCGACCGGCGTCAGGCGGCCGTTGTCTCGATCGATCGCAAATACCGCGAGGCTGTCGTGTCCGCGATTGGATCCGTAGAGAAACCTGCCGTCGGGGCGCACCAGGACTTCCGCGCAGGTGTTGGTGCCTTTGAAATCGGCGGGCAGGGTCGAGATCGTCTGGAACTCCGTCAGCGCGCCGCGGGCGGAGTCCCAATTGAAGGCCGTCACCGTGCAGCCCATCTCATTGATCAGATACACCCAGCGGCCGTTGGGATGGAACTTCACGTGCCGCGGACCGGAGCCGGGCCTGACCGCGGCAAAGGGAGGATCGTTGGGAACCAGCGCGCCGGTTTTGTCGTCGAAACGATAAATGAACAGCTTGTCGACGCCGAGATCGGCGACCAGGGCGAAACGATTGCTGGGATCGACGATAATGGAATGGGCGTAAGCATGCATCTGGCGCCGGGGATTCACGCTACGGCCGGTTTCCTGCACCAAGGCGGTGCGCGCTCCGATGCTCCCGTCCGGCTGGAGCGCAAAGGCGGCGACGTTCCCGCTGTTATAATTGGCGACCAGCACGAATCGTGCGGTCTGGTCGAGGCAGACGTAACTCGGTTCATCACCGCCGGAAGGCTCCTGGTTGAGCCAGGTGAGGCGGGCGGTTTTCGGATCGATGGCGTAGGCGCTGACTCCGCCCTGCGAGACGGCGCAGACCGAGTAGAGATGACGGCCGTCGGGATGAATCACGAAGAAGGCCGGATGCACGGCTTCGACGTCCAGCCGCGGCGTCGTCAGCACCCCGGTATCGGTGTTGAATTGAGCCACCGAGAAGCCGATGCCTGGACCCGAACGGTGCGTGCCGAAGATGACGTACCTGTCTGCCGCCGGTGCCAACAATGAGGCGCCCAAGGCGGCGAACAAGAGGAAGGCAAAACGGAGACAACTTGTATTCATGAAAGAAAAGGCGGTGCGATGATTGGCGGCCGGGATCAAATCCCGAAAGCCGCGGCGGGTCGAAATGAAAACATCTGCGCCTGTGCCCGGACCGTCACGCGTCCGTCGACGGCTGGTTCCGATGTGACCCAAGGCATTAGACGATGGCTCTTTCAGGGTCCGGGGAAAGCTCGCAATCGGTTGCTTTGATCGCGCCGCGGGATACCTGATTCATCATGGCGCTGACTCCACTCATCCTCGCATTTGCCGGCAGCGCCCGGCGCGAATCCCTGAACAAGAAACTGCTCGCCGTCCTGGTGCAGGAGGCGCGCGAAGCCGGAGGCGAGGTCACCCTCGTCGACCTCAACGACTTTCCGTTCCCGCTCTATCACGGTGACCTCGAGGACGCGGAAGGCCTGCCGGCAAACGTCGTGAAGCTGGTCGAACTGGTCGGCCGCCACCATGCGCTGCTCATCGCGTCGCCGGAATACAATTCGCTGATCACCCCGTTGCTGAAGAACACCATCGACTGGTGCACGCGGGCGGAACCCGATCCGTTCCCCGGCAAGGTCGCGGCGGTGGTGTCGGCGTCGCCCGGAATATTCGGCGGCGTGCGGTCGGCGCAGGTCGCCCGGCAACTCCTCCTTCATCTCGGCTGCCAGGTGGTGCCGGCCCAATGCACCCTGCCGCATGCGCACGAGGCTTTTGACGCGACCGGTCGCCTGAAGGACCCGCACGCGCAGAAAGCGGCGCACAAGGTGGCCGCCGATTTGGTGCGCACGACCGCCCGCCTGATCGCGTGAGGCCTTGGATTCAGCGCCGTCCGCTCACCTTCCTCCAAACGCGCACCCGTTCGACTACGACGGAATCGCCTCGTTCAGGGCGCCCAAAGGGCTGCTCCCTGGCTATGTCTGCAAATGTCCGGCAGCGACGGTTTGTTCGATCATCCTGGCTGCGTAATCCCACAATGCGGTCGAACCCTCGGCGACATGCGCGTTGCGGGCAAGCACGCGGTCCCGCGTGATGCCGTGCTTCTGCCAGGCAGCGCCCTCGGTCTGGCAATTCAGCAGCATGGGCTGGAAGCGGTCGACCGCGGCGGCGAATTTTGCCTCGGCGGTCTGACGCGCTTCAAACTCGTCCCAAAGGGCGCGGAATTCGAGCGCCTGGTCCGCCGGCAGCAGGCCGAAGATCCGGTCCGCGGCCACGGCTTCGCGCTCGTGTTGATCTGCCATCGCCTTCGTGTCGTAGGCGAACGTATCGCCGGCGTCGATCTCCACCAGATCGTGCAGGATGAGCATCTTGAGCACGCGCAGCACATCGAGTTGCGGACTGTTCGCATGCTCGGCCAGCGTGATGACAATGAGGCACAGGTGCCACGAGTGCTCGGCGTCGTTTTCGGCGCGCCGGCTGTTGATCAGCACGGTCTGCCGGAAGATCTCCTTCAGACGATCAACCTCGATAATGAAGCGGATTTGCTGCGCGAGGCGTTCGCGGGCGGATACCATGGACAGAGGAGTTTGCCGATGGACGCCGCAGGTCAAACCCGAATCGGGGCAGCGGAAGGGCGACCGCGGGCTGCGCGGGAGCGGCCGGGTGCGGCAGGCGTCGTCTCGTCGCCACCTCGTTCAGCCAGGCGACCGGAAACAGGAGGGCAACCATGACGACGGCGGTCGCCGTGCGGCTGGCAAAGGTGGCGAACAGCCACGGTTGCGTCAGGACAAAGAGGCAGAGGGTGGCTTGCGCGGTGAACACGATCAGCGAATGCCGGCCGAGAAACGCGAGCGGTCGGAAGATGGCGAACCGGGGCCGGCGCACGGCGACCGCCGCAATCAGATAGGCGAGGACGATGAAGTTCACGAGCCGGAGCGGGGCGAGGCGGGTTTTGTCGGCCCATGACCAGATCAGGTCCATCGATAGACCGGCGGGAAGGTGTTGGTATTTGATCAAAAACCACAGCGGCGTCGCCACGAGCAGACAGAACACCAGCATGGCGGGACGGAACGAAAACAGCGGCTTCGGCGATTTCGCCCAATAATACCCGAAGAAGACACCGCCAACAAAGAGGAACTGCCAGGCCAACAGGTCAAAAGCGCCCAGATTAACCGGCAGGAAAGTCTGCAGCCAGCGTTCCAGGTGGTCGCGCAGGCCGAATTGCGCCAGCAGCCAGAGCCCGCCGCTCAGGGCGAGGAGCCGGCCCCAGTGCCCCTTCCGCAGGGCGGCCAGCATCAGCGGAAGTGCGAGCATGAATCCACAATACATCGGCAGGATGTCGAGCAGGCCCGGTTGGAGCAGCAGCGATGAGCCCAGCAACAGCGCGGCGATCGGCTGCTGGAAGAAAAGCGCCGGCGAGGCGTATGGCTCGGCATGGATGAAAAGGGCCAGCAGGTGGAGACCGAAGAAGACCGTGACGAAGGCGGCCAGATGACAGAGATAGATTTCGCCGGCCCGCCGCCGGGCTTTTTGCCGCAGCTCCGCCGGCGACAAGCTGGCCGAGCGGCGGGTATAGACCAACCCGGCGACGAGACCGGAAAGGAAGACAAACCCTTCGGCCGTGGAGACGAAACCGAAGACATAGTCCGTGAACACGCGCAGTTCGGTATCGAGGTGATTGATCGCGATGGCCACGAGCATGAACCCGCGCAACGTGTCGAGGCGCAGGTCCCGGCCCATCGGGCCAGCCACGGGGCGCAGCATCGCCCGCCCGGATTGGTCTTCCGGGACGGCGGGTGCTGGTTGAATGGCGGCGGGCATCAGTTCTAGTCAGGTTACAAAGAATTTGGTTCCGTCAGTCGGCAGCGACCGCCGTAATCTTATGGGAATGATCCAACGTTCAGGTCTCCCGCCGGCGCGTCAGAAGATGGCGGAGACTGCGTCAATGGACATCGCACCCGACAAAACGCAAGGCAGTATGAATAGATTGAGCGGTGAATGGCGGCGATCAGGAGCGGAATTCGCAGGCACACGTTGAGCTGCGCTCCGTAAGACGCCGGTGGTCCGCCGGGCGTTACCAGACCGTTGGCGAACGCTTTTGCGAGCCGTTTGCCTGTGACCGGATTTGCGCTTCGAGCTGGGGGACGGGCGATTTGGTTTTCCGGGCATTGGGATCCGAATGTGCCGGACGACCGATAGCTCGGAGATGTATTCCAGGATACCGGCCATCTCCAGTGTTGCCTTCGTGGTCCGGGGACTTTTGGGTCACAGCTTTCCCCATGAAGGTTCTCGTGGCCGACAAGATCTCGCCCAAAGGCGTGCAATTCCTTCGCAACCAGTCTGGTTTCGAAGTCATTGAAGCCTATAACTCACCCCGGGAGAAACTCCTGGAGTTGGTCAAGGACGTCCATGCCATTGCTGTCCGCAGTGAGACGAAGATCACCGCCGAGGTGATCGCCGCCGCACCCAAGCTCCAGGTGATCGGTCGGGCGGGTGTCGGAGTCGACAATGTCGACGTCGAGGCGGCCACCGAGCGCGGGGTGGTGGTCATGAACACGCCGTCAGGCAACACCATTGCCACGGCGGAGCTCACCTTCACGCACATGTTGTGCGGCGCCCGACCGGTGCCCCAGGCGGCGGCGTCGATGCGCGAGGGCAAATGGGACCGCAAGAGCTTCTCGGGGATCGAGCTGTACAAGAAGGTGTTGGGCGTGGTCGGACTGGGCCGGATCGGTGGCGAGGTGGCCCGCCGCGCGCAGGCGTTCGGCATGCGCGTGCTGGCCTATGATCCGTATCTGGCGCCGAGCCGCGCCAAGGCGATGCAGGTCGAACAGGTCGAGCTCGACGCGCTCCTCCGGGAATCGGACTACATCACCGTCCACATGCCGTTGACCGAGCAGACCCGGTACATGATCGACGAGGCGGCGCTGGCCAAGACCAAGAAAGGCGTGCGCCTGTTCAACTGCGCCCGCGGCGGAATCATCAAGGAGGCCGCGCTGATCGCCGCGATCAAGGTGGGGCACGTCGCCGCGGCGGGCCTGGATGTTTATGAGGACGAACCGTTGCCGGCGGACCACGAGCTGCGGAAGCTGCCCAACGTCGTCCTCACGCCGCATCTGGGGGCCTCGACGGCGGAAGCCCAGGAAAGCGTCGGCATGGAGATCGCCGAGGCTATCGCCGACGCGCTGCGTGGAGGCGTGATCCGCAACGCGGTCAATGTGCCTTCCATCGATGCCGCCACGCTCAAGGTGCTCGGGCCCTATCTCGATCTGGGGGCGAAACTCGGCACGCTGGTGCAGCAGATCGCACCGCCCCAGGTGGACAAGCTGCGCATCACGTATTGGGGCCGGATCGTCGATCTCGACGCCAACGCCGTGACCCGGAGCATCCAGCGCGGGTATCTGCGCCGCATCGGCGGCGAGGAGGTGAACTTCGTCAATGCGCCCGTGCTGCTGCAGCGTCTCGGCGTGCATGTGGAAGTCACCAAGTCAGCAGCCGAGTCCGACTACACCGAGCTCATCCAGGTGCAGGCCGAGGACGCGGACGGCCGGTTGTACTCCGCCGAAGGCACGCTGATCGGCAAAGGCAACAAACCGCGCATCATCGCCATCAACGAGCGCGACGTCGAGGTGGCCGCCGAGGGCAAGCTGCTCGTCCTCGAAAACGTGGACGTCCCCGGCATGGTCGGCACGGTCGGCACGATTCTGGGCAAGGACGGCGTCAACATCGCGGACATGTCATTGAGCCGGCTCACGCCCGGCGATACGGCCTACATGGTGGTACGCGTCGACAACGAACCGAGTCCGGCGGCCCGGCAGGAAATCAAATCGAACCCGGCCATCAAGATGGCCAAGTTTGTCCAGCTTTAGGAATCGCATTAACCCGCCGCGAGATGCCGGCGCCGGCCGGCAGGCAAAACCACGACCAACCGCCGGGCGTTGTTCTGGCGCGCCAGCGCCTCCGACACCACGGAACTCCATGATCCTCCCGTTTCTGACCGCCGCCATTCTGGGCTATCTTCTGGGCTCGCTGCCGTTCGGCTACCTGGTCGCCCGGGCGCACGGCGTGGACATTTTCCGGGCGGGCAGCGGCAATCCGGGTGCGACCAATGTGAAGCGCGTGCTCGGGTCGAAGGCGGGCAACACCGTCTACGTGCTCGATGCCCTCAAGGGGGCGGTGGCGGCAGGCTGGCCGCTCGTCGGGGGCCTCGCCGTCCTCCCGCCGGATTACTTCGGCGGTAACGATCTCCATGTGGCCTCGATGCTGGGCCTCACGGGTCTGGTCGCCGCCGTCTTCGGCCACTCCTTCTCCTGTTTCACCCGCTTCAAGGGCGGCAAGGGCGTGGCCACGGCCTCGGGGGGACTGCTGGTGCTCATGCCCCTGCCTGGACTGATCGCGATCCTCGTCTGGATCATCACGTTCTTCGCCTCGCGCTACGTGTCCCTGGCCTCGCTTCTCAGCACGCTCGCCGTGCCGGTCGCGGCCTGGTCGCTGGGCTTGCCGCTCGCCCTGAAGATCGTGGCGGCCGCGCTCGCCCTGCTGGTCGTGGTGCGCCATTATGCGAACATCCGCCGCCTGCTCGCTGGCACCGAGCACCGGTGGGAGCGCAAGCCCGAGAAGGGCGCGTCCTGACAGTTTTTCCCCATGGCTAGAATCGTCCAGAAATACGGCGGCACCTCGGTCGGCGACATCGAGCGCATCAAGCGCGTGGCCGACCGCATCAAGGCGACCCGCGACGAAGGCAACGAACTCGTCGTGGTCGTTTCGGCCCGCTCCGGCGTCACCAATGAACTGCTCGCCCGCGCCCGGGCGATCCACGAGCATCCCAGTGAACGGGAACTCGACATGCTGCTGGCGACGGGCGAGCAGGAGACGATTGCGCTGACGGCGATCGCGCTGCACGCGGTCCAGGTGGATGCGGTCTCTTACACCGGCGCGCAGGCGGGCATCTTCACGGACGCGGCGCACACCAACGCCAAGATCAAGACGATCAATGCCGGCCCGATCGAACGCGATCTGCAGGCCGGCAAGGTCGTGATCGTCGCCGGCTTTCAGGGGATCAATGAGGAAGGCCAGATCACCACGCTCGGGCGCGGCGGCTCCGATCTCACCGCCATCGCGCTGGCGGCCGCGGTGAAGGCGGACAAATGCGAGATCTACACGGACGTGGACGGCGTCTACACCGCGGATCCGCGGGTCGTAAAGGACGCGCGCAAGCTGAACGAGATCAGCTACGACGAAATGCTGGAACTCGCCAGCAGCGGATCCAAGGTCATGCAGTCGCGCTCCGTGGAGTTCGCCAAGAAGTACGACGTCGTTTTCGAAGTCCGTTCATCGTTCAATCACAACCCGGGAACCATCGTGAAAGAAGAAGTCGTCTACATGGAACAGGTCGTCGTGCGCGGCGTGGCCGTGGACAAGGACCAGACCAAGGTCGTCGTCAGCAATATCCCGGACAAGCCGGGCTCCGCCGGCCGCGTGTTTCGCGCGCTCGCCGATGCCAACATCATAGTCGACATGATTGTGCAGAACATCGGACGAAACGGTGTCGCCAACCTGACCTTTACCGTGCCGCAGAGTGACTCGCATCGGGCGGAGCAGGCGCTCGATCCGGTGTTCAAGGAGCTGGGTGGCGGCGAGGTGGCGATTCACAATGAAATCGCCAAGCTGTCCGTCGTCGGGGTCGGCATGAAGACGCATAGCGGGGTGGCCGCGACGCTCTTCGAGACACTGGCCGCCCGCGGCATCAACATCGAGTTGATCAGCACCTCCGAGATCAAGATTTCGATCGTGATCGCCGCCGCCCGCGCCGATGAGGCCGCCCGCGCCGCCCATGCGGCGTTCCAGCTCGACCGCATCGGGATGGGCTGAAGCGAAGAAATCAGATGACAGAGGTCAAAGATCAGATGTCGGGCGTAGGATGCCCTGTCGTTTCCGGGATCCATCCGCTAAAGGTGACAGCCCGCATTCGGCATTCGCCTGCCGACGAGATCAGACGGCTCTCACGCTCCGTCCGGATCAACATTGCCGCGGCGAGGGGTCGTGCAGTCGAATGTGGGGCGGGATCGCCGAATCCCGCCGTTTCACCGAACGAGGCGGGGTCCGGCGACCCCGTCCTACAACAACGCATCGGACCGCTCGCGGAACTGCGGGTGAGAATCGCCCCGACTGCATAGTCCCGGCCAAGACTGACGTCTGACGTCCGATCCCCGTCTTCTCGCTTCCGACCCCGATTTTCATGAGATACCTCTCCACACGCGGACAGACCGAACCCCTCGGCTTTTCCGATGCGGTGGCGGTCGGTCTCGCCCCGGACGGCGGATTGTTTCTGCCCGAAAGCCTGCCGGATCTTTCAGGGGAACTGACGCGCTTTGCACGGCTGGACTACGCCGAACTGTGCGGCGAGTTCCTCCAGCGGTTCGCGACCGACATTGAGCCCGCGGTGCTCCAGGGCATCGTGACGCGTTCCTACCGCCATTTCAGCCATCCGGCCGTGGCCCCCTTGGTCCAGCTCGACGAGAATCTCTTCGTGCTCGAACTCTTCCATGGGCCGACGCTCGCGTTCAAGGATTTCGCGCTCCAGTTGCTGGGCAATCTCTACGAGCAGCAATGCCGGGCGCGCGGCCAGACGCTCAACGTGCTGGGCGCGACGTCAGGGGACACCGGCGCGGCGGCGATCCATGGATTGCTCGGCAAACCCGGCGTGGCCATCTTCATCCTTTATCCCGACGGCCGGATCGCGCCGCTGCAGGAACGCCAGATGGCCTGCACCGGGGCGGAGAACGTCTTTGCCCTCGCCGTCGACGGCACGTTCGACGATGCGCAGAACGCGCTGAAGGCGGTGTTCGGCGACCAGGCGTTCCGCCGGCAACACCGGCTGTCGGCGGTGAACTCGATCAATCTGGCGCGGGTGCTGGCCCAGTCCGTTTACTACCTTTACGCCTGGCTGCGGTTGCCGCAGGCGAAACGCCTCAACGTCGAATTCGTCGTGCCCACGGGCAACTTCGGCAACGTTTTGGCCGGGTGGATGCTCCAGAAGATGGGCGTGCCGATCCGCGGCTTCAAGATCGCGACCAACCAGAACGACATTCTCTACCGCCTCTTCACGACCGGCGAATACCGCCTGGCCCCCGTGACGCCCAGTCTGGCGCCCTCGATGGACATCCAGATGGCGTCGAACTTCGAACGTTTCCTCTATTACAGCACCGGCCGCGATCCGGCGCGCCTGCGGGAAATCATGCGGACGTTCACGAACACGGGCGTCTACCGGTTCGAGCATTTCGACGCCGACAGCTTCACCGCCTCCCGGTGCACGGACGCGGAGATTCTGGGCATCATCCAGCGCGTCCACCGCCAGTACGGTTATGTCTGTGATCCGCATACCGCGTGCGGTTTTGCGGAGCTGCGACCGGACCGCGTCAGCGTCGTGCTGGCGACCGCCAGCCCGGCGAAGTTTCCCGAGGCGATCCGGGCCGCCACCGGACTGGAGCTGACGCATCCGACGCTCGAGGCGCTCAAGTCGAAACCGGTCGTCAAGCATTTCGTCCGCGCAGACGCCGCGGCCATCAAGGCCTTCATCGCCGGGCACGGGGTGTAAGGATCTGCCGCACCTGTAGGAGCCTGCTTGCAGGCGATCCTATTTTTGTCACGGAGAGGCGCAGAAAGCGCCTGAGTGCCAGCCGGCGGCATGCGCGGTAACCCGCGACGGGAATTCGCCTGCAAGCAGGCTCCTACATTCTGCACCAACCCAGGCGGACGTCGCCGGCATCCTGCATTGCGGGATGAACTCTCGAAACAGGAATTGCGCCGGGGCGATTCACGGTGTTGGTTTACAGTTTCCCACGCCCTTATGAAAACCATCACGACCTTGCTCTTTCTGGCGACCGTCATCACCGGCTTTGGCCAGTCAATCGACTCCGGACAATCGCGCCCGGCCAATGTTGTCCAAATCCCGACGGAGGTTGAACAACTGGCGCGGGGCTACGCCGCGGCCTTCGCCGGCATCACCCGCACGCCGATCTACCTGATCCATTCGCGCGATGAGAATTCCACCGTCCTGGTCAGCATCAAATCGGTCAAGGCGGTGGGCGGAGTCCTCATGGTTCAGGACGAACGAGGGCTGACCTACATCATGAATCCGCGGGACGTGGTCATGATCACGGACGCTCCGCCGAAGAAGGAGCAATAAAAAGAGCATGGACAGCCGCCGGAGATTCGCTATCTCTTCGGGCTTTCCGCTGTCTTAACATGGCCTTCCTTCCAGCCATTCGTCCTGCGATTATCGGCGCGATCATGATTCTTCGCCGCCGGCCCGGGCATGGCGACATGGCGTAAGCGCGGGTGCAACCCTACGTCGTCTCAATGCCCCGGGCCAGGAACCCCGGGGCTTTTTTATGAAAACGTCCCAGCTCAAGATCTACGACACCACTCTTCGCGACGGCACGCAAGGGGAGGGGATCGCCTTTTCCGTCACCGACAAGCTCCTGATCACCGAGCGGTTGGACCAGTTTGGCGTCGACTACATCGAGGGCGGCTTCCCGGGATCCAATCCCCGGGACATCACGTTCTTTGCCGAGGTGGGGAAGCTGAAGTTGCACCACGCCCGGGTCGCCGCCTTTGGCTCGACGCGGCGGGCGGGCGTGGCCGTCGACCGCGACGCGCAACTCAAGGTGCTTCTCGAGGCGGGCACCCCGGTGGTGACGATCGTGGGCAAGACGTGGCTGCTGCATGTGCAGGAGATCTTGCGGACCACGCCGGAGGAGAACCTGGCCATGATCGAGGAGTCCGTGCGATACCTGACCGCGCACGGGCGCGAAGTCATCTACGACGCCGAGCATTTCTTTGATGGTTACCGGGACAATCCGGACTACGCCCGGCGGACGCTGGCCGCGGCCCAGCGCGGAGGCGCCGTCAATCTGACGCTGTGTGACACCAACGGCGGAACCCTGGTCGACGATATTCGGACGACGGTGACGGCCGTCGTGCGCGAGTTCGGCGGCGAAAACGTCGGGGTGCACTGCCACAACGACTCCGGGCTCGGCGTGGCGGTGTCGCTCGCCGGAATTGCGGCGGGCGCGACGCTGGTGCAGGGGACGATCAACGGCTATGGCGAGCGCACCGGCAACGCCAACCTGACGTCGATCCTGCCCAACTTGATTCTGAAGATGGGCTGCACGGCGTTTTGCGGGCCCAACCTGCC
>DASRKV010000076.1:0-4302 GCA_035648795.1 Opitutaceae bacterium | reverse complement strand
TAGCTGTTGAGGTGGTCCACCGATCCGGTGACCTCCGCGCTGGCGCGAAGCGTGTCGAAGCTGCCGCCATAGACCGCGACGTCACCAGCCGTGGCGGGGGCGCCGCTGCGGGTGTGAATGTCGACCACGGCGGCGGTGCGGTAGCCGTATTGGGCCGGCAATGAACCCGTGAGAATGGACATCGTCTGCACGAACCGGCTGTCGAGCTCCTGGCCGAAGCCACTGATGCCTTCCGGCAGGAGCACGTCGTTGATCCGGTATTGGACGTTGGCATGTTCGCCCCGCACGTGAACCTGACCGAACGAATCTTCGGCCACTCCGGGGACGCGCAGCAGCACTCCGCTGAAGCTGGCGTTGGCGCCAGGGACTTGGGTGTCGATCTGGATTTTGTCGATGTGGAAGGCGGTGGCGCCGAGGCTCGGCACGAGGTCTTCCCGGGCTTGGTCGAGCTGGCCGGTGACCACGACCGGGTCGAGCGCAACCGGGGTCTGGTTGATGGCGGTGTCGGCGGAAGGTCCGTCGGCGGCGAGAACGGAGGTGGCGAACGAGCAGGAGAGCAGAAAATAGCGTAGAGACATAATAAGCCTGAGTGGAATTGAACGCGTAGGATCCGGGCCGGCAAAATTCGCCGTGGCCCGGTTGGGAGCGCCGGATGCGCGCAGGCATCCGCCGCGAGACAGCGGTCAATCCAGCGCCGGCGGCGCGTTCCCTGGAGGCAGCCGATAGCGGACTCGATCCAGATCCGGCCTGATGGGGATGATTGCGGCTGACGCGACCAACGCCCAAACCGTCGCAGCCACCGCCATTGCCGCCGCGGCCGCCACGATTCCATGCTGGAAGAGAGTGACGGCGCACTCATGATCCGCGTCGCCAGCATGACCGTGCAGCCATCCATGCAGTGCGGGACTGGCGGCGAGGACTGCGAGCAGCACGACCAACGCCGCCGCGCCGCCGGCCAGCAAGCGGCCAAACAGTGGCGGAAAGATACGAGGGCGGAGCTTCCGGAAGACCATAACGCGGATGGGCACAATTGATAGGCGGATGTGGGGGAAGGGCAAGCACCGGGGCGCAAATCCGGGCTCGAATGTTCGCTCAAATCCACGGGCGAGACGCCCGCGCCACGTGGCTTGGGCGTCCCGCCCAAGTCTTCCAAGCCGGCGATCACTCAAAACCTGATTGCGCCCGAAACAGCATTGCTGAAAACCCCGTGGCCGCGCACCCTCACGCCAGGTTTCCGTTTTCACCATGACCTCGCTCACGCTTCAGCAACTTATCCCGGTCATCCAGACGGCCGTCGGGCCCGTCATCCTGATTTCCGGCGTCGGTTTGCTCCTGTTGTCGATGACCAACCGGTTCGGCCGGATTGTCGACCGCTCGCGCCTGCTGGCGCGGGAGCTGCCGGTGGCGACCGCCGAGCGGGATCACCTGTCGGCGCAACTGGTGATCCTCTATCGCCGGGCAAAGGTCCTCCGGCTTGCCATTATCCTGGCGACGGCGAGCGTTTTGCTCGCGGGCCTCCTGATTATTTCACTCTTCCTGGCGGCCCTGCTCCAGGTGGAAGCCGCGCTGCTGGTTTCGCTGTGCTTCATTCTCTGCATGGCGTCGCTGACGGCATCGTTGATCGTGTTTCTCCTCGATTTGCAGATGTCGCTCACGGCGTTGCGGGTGGAGCTCACGCAGGCGGGTTTCGACGGGAAGTGAAGACCGCAGGCGCCGAGCGCAACGATCCAGTCGGATGCAGGGCGGGGTCGCCACCCGATGCGGTCGAAGCGGGTTTCTCCGGGAGAATTCGGGGAACCGAACGGTGGAGCCCGCCGTCCCGGCGGGCTGGAAGCTTCGCCGTCAAAAAACCCGCCGGGGACGGCAGGTTCCACCCTCTCCTCTGAATCGCTGGCGGAGATCGGCGCCGCGGGTTGAGTCGCGGGCATTCCCGGGTTGCGAAACATCCGTACCGGACCCTTTCAGTGCACCGTGCGCAGTTGGATGCTGTCGACGAGACGGTCCTGGGAAAGGATATCCGTGGCGATGATCAGCTTGGCACCGGTGCCGACGCGACCGTGGCGCTTCAGGTGCTGGATCGCATTTTCGATCGTGATATCCGGATCGGCGGAGAAGGTCATCAGGTACGGCTCCACCCCGCGGAGCATGCCGAGCTGGCGCAGCGTCTCCAGTGACGGGGTAAAGGCGAGAATCATCGCGCTGCGCGGCCGCATCGCGGCGAGCCCCTGGGCCATGAAACCCTGGCGGGTGAAGGTGAGGAGGAGCGATCCGGGGATTTCGTTGGCCATCACGACGGCCGAGTGCAGGAGCTTCACCTTGTCGCCGCCCAGGCTGACGGGATCCAACACGTCGTCGACCTCTTCCTGCTCGGTCCGCCGCGCGATCTTGTCGAGGACCTGGACACATTCGACGGGGTAACGTCCGACCGTGGTCTCGCCGGAAAGCATCACGCAGTCGGCCCGTTCATCCACGGCATTGGCAACGTCGGTGATCTCGGCGCGCGTGGGCATCGGTTGCTGGATCATGGATTCGAGCATGTGCGTGGCGATGATCACCGCGCGCCCGTGGTAGAGGCAGGCGCGGACGGCGCGCCGTTGAATAATGGGCAATTCCTCGAACGGGCATTCGATGCCGAGATCGCCGCGCGCCACCATCAGGCCGTCGCAGGCGCGCACGATCTCATCGAGGTTGGTGATGGCCGATTGATCCTCGATCTTGGCGATGAGCCGGGCCGAAGAATTGTGGCTGCGGAGGAATTCCCGCAGATGCTCGATATCCGCCGCCGAGCGGACAAACGAGAGGGCGATCAGATCAACCCCTTCCGACAGTCCCACCAGCGTGTCTTCGCGGTCCTTTTCCGTGAAGGCCGGCAGGTTGACGTTGACGCCGGGGAGATTGATGTGGCGGCGCGAGCTGAGCTGGCCGGGGGTGAGCACCCGGCAGCGAATATGCGCGTCGCGCTTTTCGAGCACCTCCAGCCGGATGAGGCCGTTGTCGACCAGCACCGCGTCGCCCACATTGATGTCGTGGATCAGATCCTGGTAATTCACGTCGACCGAGCGCACTTCCTCGGTGCTCTCGCGCGACCCGGCCGGCTTGACGGTGAAGTCGAAAATCTCGCCGGCCTTGAGTTCGATGGGTGCCGTCAGATCGCCAGTCCGGATTTCGGGGCCCTTGATGTCCATCATGATCGCGATTTCGCAGCCGATGCGGTGCGACACCGCGCGAATCCGCCGCATGATCTGGCGGGTCCACTCATGCGTGGCGTGGGCCATGTTGATGCGGCAGATGTCCGCCCCCGCCCGGATGATCTTTTCCAGGACTTCCTCGCTCTCCGTGGCCGGTCCGACGGTAAAGATGATTTTGGTGCGACGGGCGGGCGGGTTCATGGCGTGATACAGCCTAGTGCGAGGGGACGGTGAAGCAACTGTCGCACCAGCAGGCCGGGCGGGTTTTTCTCCAGAGAAATTGGGATAGCACAAAGTGGAGCCCGCTGTCCCGGCGGGCTGAAGGCTTGGCCCTCGAAAAACCCGCCGGGACGGCGGGCTCCACCAGCACGAAACGCGCCGGGACTGCACCCCTGCGGCGTTCAAGGGGCGTCGCGTCCCCATGAAACATCCGCTCCTAGCCCGCATATTTCATAGTCTTAGCCATCGCTATGACCATCTTCCTGCTGGCGGCTCCTATGATGGCGGTAGTCAAGGGATATGCGGGCTAGCTTCAAAACCGCCCCTCCGAGGAGAGATAATGCGACCGTGTACAACTGAGAACAGTTGTCTGGCCCAAGAAAATCCCAGGAACTTGGCTGTCTCCTTGCGGAGCGTTCTGGGGGCGGTTTTGCCAGTAGCCCGGATGGGCCGGCTAGCGCGCTCGGCCCGAGGATCATCGACAATCTGCACGCAGGCCTGTCGAGTAGAGCGTGAAACATCCGGGCTAGCGCCGCAGCGCCTATCCTGTCATGCCTTGATTCATCCTATGAGATCCAAATTCAGCGCCCTGCTCCCGATGATTGGAGTCCTGCTGTCCGTCCTGGCCCCGGCGGACGCGGCCCCGCAGTTTCCGCCCTTCGTCATCACCAACTCGGAGTTGCGCGTGTTGCCGCGCGCCGCGAACGGCCGCGACTACCAGCTCCAGGTCAGGCTGCCGGCGTCGTATGCAACCGACACCACGCGGCGCTACCCCGTGCTTTTCGTGACGGACGGCTACTGGGATTTCCCGACGATTGTGACGTCCTACGACAACCTCATCTATGACAAGGTGGTGCCCGAGTGCATCATCGTGGGCCTCGGTTATGCCGGCGAG
>DASRKV010000075.1:0-3546 GCA_035648795.1 Opitutaceae bacterium | reverse complement strand
TTCATCGAAGGCACAAGGCAGGAGTGAGTTGACGTTATTGCCCAAAGCCGTAGCCCTGCGCAAGGAATTTATCGACTCGATCGCCATGGGACACATCTCGGTTTTCTGCAATCCCCCGGTCGGGGTGCCCGTGCCACGGGGCATCGGCAGCCTGCTCACCGCATTATGCGCCACGGGTTTCGCGGCGGCAGAGGCCTCCGGCAGATGCAGGGGCCGGCCCATGAAGAAGAGCTGAACCATGCCCATTCCCTTGATCTCGCCATTGTCCGGTCCGCGATGTTTGCTCTTCGACAACGGCTCGTTACGTCCGGAATCGACGCTCAATCTGCGGACGATGGCGCGCCGGTTGGAGGCGGCGATCGGGGTGGAGGTGCAGGCCGTTTCATTGTTGCACTCCAGCGCGATTCCGGCGCACGAACTCGGCGGAGTGCCGGCGCAACTCCTCGAGCCGACGCTCGGCACGCTCCTGGCCGCCGGCGCGACCGACGTCGTGTTGTTGCCGTTGTTCTTCGGACCGAGCGCCGCCCTCACGGATTACCTGCCGGGGCGGCTGGAGCACTTGCGCCGCAATTACCCCGGCCGGCACGTGCGCGTCGGGCGATGGCTCGTCGATCTCGGCGCCAATACCGACCTCCGGATCGCCTCCATCCTGGCGGAAAACGTGCGCGTGACGATCGCGGCGCAGGCGTTGGGATCCCCTGGGGTGGTGCTCGTGGATCACGGGAGTCCGCAGCGCGCGGTGGTCGCGGTGCGCGATTTCCTGGCCGGACAGCTCGCGGCGTTGCTGGGCGGAGAGATTGGCCGGCTGGCCGCGGCTTCGATGGAGAGGCGCCCGGGGCCGGAATATGATTTCTGCGACCCGTTCCTCGCCGCCGTGCTCTGCCGGCCGGAGTTCTGCGACAGCCGGGTGGTGATCGCGCAGCAATTCTTTTCACCTGGGCGGCACGCCGGTCCCGGCGGAGATGTGGCAGGAATCTGCGCCGCGGCCGAACAGGAACACCCTCGCCTGAAAACCTATCGGACCGAGCTGATCGGCGCCGACCCGCGACTTATCGATGTGCTCTGTGAGCGTTATTACGAGGCGCAGGACCGCGCGCCGGTCTGAACCCGGACGATTCAGTGATGGCAGGTGGAACCGCCGTCCCCGACGGATTTTTCGCCTGGAAACATTCAGCCCACCGGAACGGCGGGCTCCACCTTTTCGTGTCCGATTTTTCCGGGAGAGACCTGCCTCGACTCCCAGGAAACAGCACGTGCTTTGTAGCCGCCGCCAAATCCTGGCGGAGGCGACGGCTATTGAACCAGGCCGGTTTCGAGGGCGTAGCGGGTGAGGCTGGCCACGTCGTGCAGATTGAGCTTGCGCATCAGATTCGTGCGGTGGTTGTCCACCGTCTTCACGCTGATGCTGAGCTTCACCGCAATCTCCTTGGTGCTGTAACTCTCCGCGACGAGCTGCAGGATCTCCCGCTCGCGGTCGGTCAGAAAATCGGAGGTGGCACTGGCGCTCGGGTTGGCGACGACATTGCGCAGCAGGGCGGCGACTGCCGGCCCAAAATACGTTCCTCCGTTCGCCACGGTCTCGAGCCCTTTCTTAAACTCGAACAGACCGGCGGTTTTCTCCACGAAACCGTGGGCCCCTGCTTCCAGCATCTCCCGCACGAGGACCGGGTTTTCGTGGCCGGAGAACACCAGCACGCGGAGATTGGTGAGAACCTTGGTCAGGCGCCGCAGGAGATCCACGCCGTTCAAGCCCGGGAGTTTCGCATCCAGGACGATGACGTCCGGTTTGACCTCGAGGCAGAGTTGATAGGCGCTCTGACCGTCGCCGCTTTCGCCCACCAGCTTGAACGAGGGGTCCAGGCGAAGGATTTCCGCGAGCATCTCGCGGATCGCGGTCTGGTCTTCGATGATGACAAGCCGTTTCATGTTGAGCGGGAATAGCCCGTTGATTGACTGGAATAACCGTGGGGTGAATATGGCGGCATCTCAAGCCTTGAGGTCGGGTGTCGAAAGAATGGCATGTTTTCCGCTTATTATACAAGGGAAGCTTTTCGAGCAGATTCGCAACCGACCCGGTCGCCGCGGCTAGCAGCATGGCCACGCGGAGAACGGCGCGGTCGAACGGGAGCCATTTCTGCTTGCCCGCCACGATGAAGCCGGCCTAATACCGCCCGATTCTGCTGTTGCGGATTAGGTTCGATCCGGCCGTTCTTTTCCCCCTGCTGCGCTGTTGCCCTTGGTCAGGGCTCCCGTGCAGAAGCAACCGGGGAAAGGGATCACGCCGGGAGGCCGAATACGCTAATGGCCATCTGCTTGGGTCGATAGCTCAATGGTAGAGCAGCGTCCTTTTAAGTCGTTGGTTCCGGGTTCGAGTCCCGGTCGACCCACCAGAGCAGTCTCCTCGAATTCCGGCGGGCCCGCGGGCGGGCCGGACCGATGCCGGGAAACCGCGGTTCTCCTCACGCGGCGACAAGGGTCTTCCGGCCGGCGCGGTAGCCGTAGATGCCATAAAAGGCGATGAAGGCGAACGCGACCATCGGCACGACGAAGGAGTGCTGGATGCCAAAACGATCCGCCACGGCGCCCTGCAGCGGCGGCAGGACCGCACCGCCCAGGATCGCCATGACCAGCAGCGAGGAGCCCTGGCTCTTCAGCGGGCCCAGCCCTTCAATGGCCAGGGAGAAAATGTTGGACCACATCACCGAGCAGAACATGCCGACAGCCAGGATCGTCCATTGGGCGGTGGCCCCTGCGGTCAGCATGCCGGTGGCCAGCAACACGATGATTACGCCGCTGAACAGCGCCAGCATCCGCTGCGGGCCCCCCGCGCCCAGAAAAAACATCACGGGCAGGATCGCCAGAAACACGCCATAGTGCAGCGCGTGGGACAGCCCCGAGGTGAGGGCGATCACGCCAAACGCCACCACCGGCACCGCCAGGATCAGACTCTTCTTGAGCCAGCGGCGCAAGTCGCCCAAGGCAAAGGCGCCCATGAACCGGCCGATCATCAGGCCGCCCCAATAGAACGCGAGAAATCCGCTGGCAGCTTCGTGGGAAATGGCGCCGAGTTTGGGCGTGCCCAGATAGTTGACGATGGCGCTGCCCACCGACACCTCGCCGCCGACATACATGAAGATGGCGAGCATGCCCAGGACCGTGTGCGGATGCTTCAAGGCGCCCCAGCCGCGGCCGGGATGTTCCGTATTGGCGAAATTCGGCAGATTCGCAAACTTGAAGAGCACGGCCAACAGTCCGAAAACGACCGCGAAGCAGAGATAGGGAACCTTGACGGCGTCGGCGCCGTGCATGTGGGGACGGGTGAAGACCGTGAAAATCAACCAGCCCGCGATGATGGGGCCGATCGTCGTGCCGAAGGAATTGAAAGCCTGGGAGAGGTTCAGCCGACTCGAGGCGGTCCGCTCCGGCCCGAGGATGGTCACATAGGGATTGGCGGCAATCTGCAGCATGGCGAACCCCAGGCCGACGACGAACAGGTCCACCAGGAAAAACGGATAGGAGACCAGCGCAGCCGCGGGATAAAACAGG